>JBDSAN010000071.1:0-8776 GCA_039922115.1 Jatrophihabitantaceae bacterium | reverse complement strand
GGTGCGGTACCCGGCCTATGTGGATCCACCTTTTACGGGCGTGCGGGTGAATTACACCTTCACCGATGCCGCCTACCCAGGCCAGAGCTACTGGAATGGCTCCGGTGCCTCGGATTCCTATTTCCATGTCGGCTATATCGATGCCGCGAACTCACCCGATGATGGCAAGGCGCACACCACTCGCTCGTACTGGTCGATGGCGATCGATGGCTTGGCGGGCCGGCACATCGTCAGTGCCGCGCTGGATACCTTCGAAGAGAAGGCCTATTCGTGCACCGGCTCGGAGGTTGACGTTTACACCTCCGCTGCGGTGTCGGCCTCGACAACCTGGAACAACCAGCCCTCGTCGGGGACATTCGTCGACAACGCCACGACCGCTCACGGTGCCTCTGGTTGCGCCGCGGCTCCGGTCGGCTTCGATGCTGCCGCCGCCGTGCAGGCAGCAGCGGACGCCGGCCAGACCCGCCTCTGGCTGATGATGAAGGCAGCTAGCGAGACGTCTGACTACGGCTGGAAGAAGTTCGACAACGACCCGACCCTGGAGATCGTCTACCAGAGTCCACCGAGTGTTCCGGCGGGCCGCAGTGTGAACGGCTGCTACGTGCAATGCACCGAACCAGTTCTCACCCACCGCAATCAGCCGACGATCACGGCCTATTCCACCGGCGATGCAGGCTCCTACGACTACACCTTCAAGATCTATGCCGGTCACTCAAGCTCGCCGACCTCGCTGGCTACATCCGTGGCCGTCACCAACGTGCCTGCTGGCCAGATAGCCAGCTGGGTGGTGACAACCGTCGCGGCGAACCACGCCCTCTATGACGGTGACTTCGAATACGAAGCTCACGCCTGCGTCTACAACACTCATGTGTGTGGAGACTGGAGCAGCTTCTTCACCTTCACGGTGGACACCCAGCGGCCTGCGGCGCCTACCGCTACCAGCACTGACTTTCAGTTGTATGCGGCCCCGCCGAACCCGACACCGACAGCTCGGGTCGGCAATGAGGGCGTACCGGGCGTAGTGCGGGTCGGCTCCAACGGATCAACTGATGATTATGCCTACGTCTACTCGCCACAGTCATCGCTGTCCGAGGCCGCGATTCCGGCTTGTGGCGCAGTTGCCGATGTGATCACCACCTGCTCGCTTGCGGCTGACCATTCGCTCAGCGTGTCGATCGCGCCGACCGAGTTCACGAGCACTCTGAGCCTGCTGGCGATAGATCGTGCCGGCAATATCTCGGACGGCTCCACCTATACCTACTACCCGAACGGAACCCTGGCGAACAGTCCGCAACACGGCTGGGTCGATAGTGGTAGCCAACTCGGCAACACAAACGTGAGTGATTGGTCAGGCGCTGCTTCGCCGCAGGCGATGGGTCTGCACGGCGGCGCTGCTTGGGTTTCTCCTGCAGCGAAAGGCCCATACGTCAATCACGGCAGTTACAACGAGGCTTTGAGTTTCGATGGCGTGGTCGGCACTGAGGCAGATGCTTCGACGACCGACGTTACGGCGGATGTGACGCACAGCGCGACGATGGCGGTCTGGGCGAAACCGGCGACGAGTGGCTCGGGTCCGAATCAGACCGTGTTCTCTCAGGACGGCCCGTCCGCCTCGGGTTTCTACCTGCAGATGGCGGGCCAACATTGGCGGATGTGCATGCCCCGTGCGGGTACTCCGGTGTCATCGGACTGCACGGCGATCAGTGATCCTGCGACCATGGTGACCCCGGGTGTCTGGACTTTGCTGGTCGGGGTGTGGGATGCGCCGATGCGTCAGATGACCCTCTATGTGATCACGAAGCAGGCGACCTTTTCCACGACGCAGCTGCACACGTCGATCGCAGCTGGGTCGACGGGGCAGGTCGTGCTCGGTCGGGCGATGGCCAGTGGCGTGCAGACGGACCGCTACGTCGGGCAGGCCGCTGATCTCTTGATTTACGACGTCGCACTAGGCGACCCTCAGCTTGAAGCACTGCAGGGCGATCTGCCCGCCAGCCTCGGAGGATGACCGTGAACCCCTGTAGTCGCAAAGTATTCTTAGTCCGCAGGCGGTACGGCTCGCCCGCATTCGTGGCAGCGGTAACTGTCGCTGCGCTGGCCATCTCCGGCGCGCAGGCTGTCGCGTTCGCGCGGCCTGCAGGCTGGCACAGGCCAACCGAGCCCGCGCTCGGTGCCAGTGTGCGTGGCTCCGCAGCTGCACTGGTCATTCCCGCCAGGCACACGCAGACGGCTGCGTTGGCGCGACCAGTCGCATCACACCTTCCGACGCCGGGCACCTACTCGGTGAACCTCGGTGCCGCCGGCACGACCCGCCTGACCGTGGGAACGATGGCGGCAGTGGGGCCGTGGCAATCTATTGGACCAACAGGGATTTCGGCCGCCCCAGCCCTGCCTGCGATGGCAGCCGCCAGGGCGATGGTTGGCAAGAAGCTGCCAGCGAGCAGCACGGTATCGAGGTTGTCGCTGACCGTCCTGGATCGCACTGCCCTGGCCAGGTTAGGTTTGTCGGCGCCAGCCTTCTCGATCGCCCGAACCGACGGAGTCACCTCAGGCGCGCAGGTCGCGCTGCGGGTGCCAACCAGCGTCCTCGATGGTCTTTATGGAGCTGATTACGCCTCCCGCGTCCGCTGGGTGCTGATGCCCCCGACCGGATCACCGACAGCTAAGAACCTGACCCCGGTCACGACCGTTGCCGATCGGGCAAGCTCGGCTATCGTGCTCACCCCGACGGTGTCGGCTCCGGCGATGGTGCTCGCTCCGATGGCAGGTCCGGTGTCGAGCGCCGGCACCGGCATCTTCGCCGCGACACCGCTCAAGCCCTCGTCGTCCTGGCAGGTGTCGGCCCAGACCGGCGACTTCTCCTGGACCTACCCGATGGCCGTGCCGCCGGCGGCAGCTGGTCCGCAACCGTCGCTGGCGTTGTCCTATGACTCTGGATCAGTCGATGGCGAAACGGGATCGACCAACAACCAGCCTTCCACTGTCGGTGAGGGATGGTCGCTGACCGGGGACGGATTTATCGAGCGCAAGTATGTCTCGTGCTCTGAGGATGATGGCGTGACCGGTGCGGTTGCCAGTTCCGGTGACCTGTGTTGGAAGACCGACAACGCGGTCATGTCCTTCGGTGGCCATTCGGGAAATCTGGTGAAGGACTCGACGGGTACCTGGCGGTTGCAGGACGATGATGGCAGCCGGGTCGAGCACCTGACCAGTTGTGTCAACGGAACATGGGACAACGACTGCTGGCGGCTGACCACGACCGACGGCACGCAGTACTACTTCGGCATGAACCAACTGCCGGGCTGGAGCACCGGCCACTCGACCACTAACTCGGCGTGGACCGTTCCGGTGTATGGCAATGATCCCGGCGAGCCCGGTTACAACGGCGACGGCACTCATGCGGGAACCTTCGCCAGCGAGGCGAAAACTCAAGCGTGGCGATGGAATCTCGACTACGTCGTCGACCCGCACGGCAACGCCCAGGATCTGTTCTACTCGACCGAGACCAATCGCTACGCGCAGAACGGCTCCGGAGCAACCGCCTACGTGCGAGGCGGGGAGGTGGCACGGATCGACTACGGGCTGCGGTCCAATGCCATCTTCACCGCGAACGCGGCCTCGGACAAGGTGCTGTTCACCTACGTCGAGCGGTGCAACACCGGTGCCACCTGCAGCAGTTCCACCCCGACCAGCATGCCCGATGTGCCCTGGGATCAGAACTGCACGGCGGCTCCCTGCACCGGCAAGGTGTCACCCACCTTCTGGTCGGAGTACATGCTCAAAATCGTCAGCACCCAAGCGCGCACTGCTGCGACCGTGTACTCCAACGTCGACGACTGGACCCTCGGGCACTCTTACTTCAACCCGGGCGACGGCACCGCCGCCTCACTCGCGCTCACACAGGTCCAGCAGGTCGCCTCGGTGTCGGGCACCAACACCGTCGGCACCTCGATCACCATGCCGGCCACGAAGTTCCAGATGCAAGCAAACGACAACCGCGTCTGGGACACCACCAGCGGACTCGCTCACCTGGCCAAGTACCGGATCTACAACATCATCACCGACAGCGGCGCCAACATCACCGTCGGCTACCACGTGACCGACCCGGCATGCACCTACAACTACGGGCAAGCCACCCTGGCAGCCAACCCGGACTCCGACACCCACGCCTGCTTCCAGCAATGGTGGACCCCTGCCATCACCCCACCCCAGCCAGTCCGGAAGGACCTGTTCTACAAGTACGTCGTCCAACAGGTCGATGAGGACCCGAGCACCGGCGGCACGGACGATGTTCGCACCGAGACCCAGTACGTCTACACCGGAAGCCCGGCCTGGCGATACGACAACTCACCCTTGGTAGCGGACAAGTACCGGACCTGGTCGGACTACGCCGGCTACAGCAGCGTCGAGGTCCGCAAAGGATCGGTCAGCGCGCCGAACGCCCAGCAGGCCACCGACTACACCTTCTACCAGGGCATGGACGGTGACCACATGGCCAACGGCGCACCGAACAGGGTCGCCACCGTCACCACCGATGGGACCACCGTGACCGACTCGCGTTGGCTCGCCGGCCGCACCCGCGATACCCAGACACCGGACCCGGCCGGAAGCTTGACGCCGCTGTCCGATGTGCTCAGCACGCCGTGGGTCTCCCTGGTCACAGCCAATGACGGCACGCTGCAGGCGCGGATCGTTAACGACGGCCAGACCCGGACCACCGTCCCGGTCTCGACCGGCGGAACCCGAGCGACGGTGACCACCAACAGCTATGACAACAACACTGGTCTGATCCTGTCGGCCAGCGACGCGACATCGGATGCCGGTTCGACGTGCACCCGGACCAGCTACGCCCAGAACACCAGCAGTTGGCTGCTGGCTTACCCCTCCGAACTGACCACGGTCGGTCAGGACTGCAGCACGTCACCCAGCCTGCCTGCCGACGCCATCTCTGACATCCGGACCAGCTATGACGGCGGAGCCTGGGGCGCTGCACCCACGCAAGGCAATCCGAGCCTGATCCAGAAGGCAATCAGCTACACCGGAACCACGCCCAATTTCCTCACGACGACCAGTAGCACGACCTATGACGCGCTCGGTCGCCTGACCAAATCCACCGACGAACTCAACCGGGTCAACACCACCAGTTTCACCCCAGCCGGCAATGGTCCGCTCACCTCAACCAGCACGGTCACCGATTTGGGTACGGGCGGCCTGAACTGGCCATCGGTCACCACCTACAACCCCGCCCGTGGCACTGAGATCACCTTCAGCGATCAGAACGCCCACGTCACCAACGCAACCTATGACGCGCTCGGACGGCGCAGCCAGGTCTGGCTGCCCGACCGGACGAAGGCTACGTACCCGAGCTCACCGTCGACCTCCTACGCCTACACTGTCAGCGCCACTGCGCCGCTCACCGTCGCAACGACCATACTGACCACCACCGGCGCCACGGTGACCAGTTACGCCCTCTACGACGGGCTGGGCCGGGCACGCCAAACCCAATCCTGGGCCGAAGCGAAAAACACCGGCGGTACCCACATCCTGGCCGGCACAGTGGTCACCGATACTTTCTATGACTCCGCCGGCAGGGTCTCACTGACCAACTCGGCCTACTACACCCCGTCGGTCAACCCGTCCACGACACTGTTCACCCCGCAGACGACGATCCCCGGCCAGGTCCAAACCACTTACGATGCCGCCGGGCGCAAGACGGCCGACATCCAACTCGTCAACGGCAGCGAAGTATGGCGCACCAGTTACGCCTACCAGGGTGCGGACCGCACCGACATGACCCCGTCGGACGGTGGCACCCCGACCTCCACGTTCGTCAACTCCCGGGGCAAGACCGGCCAGTTATGGGAGTTTGATGCGACCGCACCCACCGGCACTCCGCTGGCCACCGCCTACGGCTACGACGCCCGTGGTGACATGACCTCCATGCGCGATGCCGCGACCCACAACAACTGGAGCTGGAAATTTGACGTCCTGGGAAGGCAGATCTCGGCCACCGATCCTGACACCGGCACCACAACAAGCACCTACGACAACGGTGGACGGCTCACCTCCGCCACCGACGCCGGTCGGGTCACTGCCACCGGGCAGCAAGCGGCACCGGTAACCCTCGCCTACAGCTACGATCACGCCGACCGCAAGACCGATGAATACCTCGGTTCGACCAGCGGAACGCTGCTCGCGCACTGGACCTATGACAGCCTGTCCAAGGGGAAACTGACCAGCTCGACCCGCTACGTCGGCAACGACGCCTATACCTCGGCCGTGCTCAGCTACGACGTGATGGACAGGCCGACCGAGACCACCACGACTATCCCGACCGACCCTGCGGTCACGGGTAGCCTGGCTGGAACTTATGAACAGGACTTCGGGTATAACCTCGACGGCAGCCTGAGCACCGTCGATGACTACAGCTACGGCGGTCTACCTGCCGAAGAACTACTCACCAAATACACCGGCCTGGGCAACCCGATCTACTACGCCGGCTTCAGCACCTACCTCGCCGATGACACGTTCACCTCGAACAACCTCATCTCGCAAGAGAACCTCACCGACGGCAACAGCGAACTCGACCGCACCTTCTACTACACCACCGGCACGAACCGGCTCAGCCGGCTGCTGACCACCACCAGCGCGAACACCAACTTCACCGCCGCCGATCACAGCTACACCTACACCAACTCCGGACAGCTCGCCGAGGACTACGGAATCTCCGACGCGGGCACCGACGTCCAATGCTTCAACTACGACCACCTGCAGGACCTCACCCAAGCCTGGACCCCGACCCCGACCCCGAACACCTGCGCCGCCCCGACCGCCACTTCGATCGGCGGCTTGGCCCCCTACTGGACCAGCTACGGCTATGACCAACAATCAGGCAACCGCACCAGCGTCACCAACCACAGCCTCACCGGCGGCGCGGACTCAGTCGCCACCTACAACTACCCGGCAGCCGGCGCCGCGCAGCCGCACATTCCGACCAGCATCACCCACACCGGCGCGACCAGCGGTTCCGACACCTACACCGCCGACCCAGCCGGGGACACCACCAGCCGCCCCGGCCAGACCCTGACCTTCACCCCCGAAGGCAAACTCGCCACCGCGACCAGCGGCACCAACACCGTCACCAACATCTACGACGCCGATGGCAACCTGCTACTCAAACTCGACCCAGCCGCCGGCAACACCGCCTATCTCGGCGACACCCAACTACACACCCCAGCAGGGGCGCCAGGCGGAACAGTCACCGGCGTCCGCACCTACACCGTGCTCGGCACACCCATCGCCGAACGCTCCACCACCATCGGCGGTCCCGCCAACGGCACCCTCATGTGGCTCAACGCCGACCGTAACAACACCGTCGCCGACGAAGCCAACAACCTCACCCTGGCCACCACCCACCGCTACACCGACCCATTCGGCAACCCCCGCGGAAGCAGCACACCCACCTGGACCAGCGACCACACCTTCCTCAATGCACCCACCGACCCCACCACCGCAACCGTTCACCTCGGCGCACGTGACTACGACCCGAGGTTAGGACGATTCCTCACCGCAGACCCCATCCTCGACACCGGCAACCCACAATCCATCAACGGCTACGCCTACGGCAGCAACAACCCCGTGGGTTCCCCCGATCCAACCGGGCTGCACACGGATGACGCAGCCGATCCACTGCACCCAGGCCAATGCGATGTGGGAAAGTGTGGTGCGCCCGACTGTCCAAACTCTTCTGGAGGGCAACATTGTTCAGACCCCAGTAGCCTGTCTCCGCCAGCGCCAGGGGCAGGCATCACCATCTACAAACCTGCGGTTGCTACGCGGCCACCTTTAGTTTCTTGTGGTAAGGCCTGTGATGGACCGGGCGGAGCCCAGTATTACCATGGCCAGGTCTTTCCATACCGCGGGCCCGACTGTAACGGCGTTCCAGAATACGCGCAATGCTTTAAGGAGGCCCTAGACAGTCCGGTAATACAGGCGTTGGTATTAATCCTGAGTCAAGGCCGCGATGATCCTGAGATTTCGTTAGAGGTTCCGATAAATGGGGGGATGGGAGATTTAGTCGGGGTGCCTAATAAGATTGATCAGGATGCGATTGACCTAGCGGCACGACTCGGCGGCGTCCATCAGGTAAGATTTGCAAATGATCCAAGTGGCGCGGAATTCGATGCCGTGAGTGACAAGTTCATTGGCCAAGCCAAGCCTGGCGGTCAAACGCTCGGGAAAGCATTTCGAGAGCAAGCCAAACGGACATTTGAGGTGGCACTTCAAACTAATAGAACGCCATATTTCCATTTTGATGGCGAGCCGGGCGCTGGTGTTAGGTCCGCTCTGTATCGATACGCCGACCGTTACGGGTCTCCTGTTGTCATTGACACAGACCCGTTCAATTAACGAGGCCTATTTTATGTTCGAGCGGCATGGCTGGATTAGCCTTAGCGATTCGCCAGATGACCCTGAACCCAGCATAATTGACGAGCGCGTCAGACGTTTGAAGCTTCGCGCGAGTGAGATAGAAGGTAATCACTGGTCGGTTTCAATCGACATCGTTGTGCTGAATGGTGGCTGGGCCATATTGCTATTCGCATACCCGAATCGGCGAGGCCAGGAGATCATCTGGATGGATGATTTCGTTGACTATTCGCTTGACCTGTTGCCTGGCTCATGGGGTCTGATTTATGATCGTGACGACGGTCTTCCGGCTGGGTTACGAGAAAGTTTCTCCGTCACTATGATAACGCGCGGCCAAATATGGCACCCG
>JBDSAN010000070.1:0-13370 GCA_039922115.1 Jatrophihabitantaceae bacterium | reverse complement strand
CCACGCCGGTAGCGCTCGACCGCGATCGCGGTCAGCTCATCCCCGTCGGCGACCGGGGCGACAAAGTCGATGTCGCAGCCGGCGGCCACGGTGGACCGGTTGTAGCTGTTGCAGGCGACCGCGAAGGCGGTGTCGGCCAGGCTGAACACCACTCCGCCGTGCCCGATGCCATGCCCGTTCAGCATCGCCGGGGTGATCCTCAGGGCCAGTTCGGCCCGTCCTGGCCCGACCGAGATGGGCCGGATGCCGAGCGCGGCCGAAGCCGCGTCCGCATCGAGCATCGCGTGCAGGCAGCGCTCGGCCAGGCGCTGGGCCTGCTGGTCGGCCTGTTGGTCGGCCCGGTCCACTGCGGGTTCGGCCAGCTCAGCGGTGGCATCGATCTGCTCAGGCATAGCCGTCACGGTAGCGCCGGCTGATCGCGAAGGTCGTAACGTGGTGGGTAGTGCCCGTCCGGCCCTGTGATGGAGGTCAGCCACCATGTCACGCGAGACCGAGCTGCCGATCCTGCGCCAGATCCACGAGCTGGTCGGCGAGGAGCATCACCTGCGATCGACCCATACCGGTATCGGGCTGAACGCGGCCGAACGGGCCCGGCTGGAAAGCATCGAGCGCGAGCTCGACCAGTGCTGGGATCTGCTGCGGCAGCGTCGAGCAGCTGACGAATTCCCCGCCGAGAGCTAGCATTCCACTCACGCCGGGCAGGTAGCGCCGGGCAGCCTGAGGGGGTGGTGACCATGCGGTTGCGATTCTGGCGCAAGCCGACGACAGCTAGCCGGGACGAGGCCATCCGCGCGTTGCGTGGCATCAGAGGCCAGCTACGACCGCCGCGCGACCTGACGCCTGGCTCGGCCAACGACGACCACAACGCGATGCAAGCCGGCATGGGCGGTTACGGCGCTCCGTAACCGTCCCGATCTGCCTGAGGGTCGAGGCCGTGCTCATTTCCGGGCTACGTCGGCGGCGGTCGCGGGCAGGGTGGACGGCGCGCCGAGCAGGTAGGTCAGCAGCGTGACGGTGATCGTCTGCGCGCACAGCAGCCCGACCAGCACCGCGACCTGGAACCGGGCAGCCCCGGCCGCGCTCGCGCCACCGAGCAGCGCACCGACGAACGCGCCGGGCAGCGTCACCAGCCCGACCGTGCGGGTCTGATCCAGCCCCGGCACCAGCGCCTCGGACGCGGCCGCGCGGGCCACGTCCCGGACGGCCTGGCGCGGGGTTGCCCCGATCGACAGCCAGGCCTCGATCTCGTCCTGCCGCCGGCGCAAACCCTCGTTCAGGTGCCGGCCGGCCAGCGTGGCCCCGGTCATCGTGCCGCCGAGCACGATGCCCGACACCGCCACGAAGGTACGCACATTGCGGTCCAGGGTGGGCAGCGCGACGATGATCGCGATCACCACCGCAGAGCCCGCCCCGCAGGACAGCAGCACCGCCTGAATCACCCCGCGACCCTCGTCGCCGCCACCGCGCAGCCGGCGGGCGGCCGTCCAGCTCGCCACCGAGAACATCACCGCGACCACCAGCGCCGAGGTGATCGGGGCAGCAAACACCCCCCGCAGCGCGGCCGCCACCAGCGCCAGCTGGATGACCGCGCGCAGCGAGGCAACCAGCAGGTCACGTTGCCGGCGCAGGCCGGTCCGGTAGGACACCGCGACCGCGATCGCCAGCAGCACGGCCAGGCCAACCGCCAACCGGACGTAGGTGCTCACGCCCGCGAACCTACCCGCACCCGCGTCACCAACCTCAGGAGAACAACCGCTAGCTGGAAACGTCCTTGGTGGTGAACCGGGCCCAGGCAAGCGCGCCGAAGATCACCAGGTAGGCCAGCGCCAGCAGCACCCCGTGCCGCAGGCCGGCCACCGTGAACGGGTCACGAAGCAGGTCGGCGAAGCCGAGGAACGAGTTGCTGATCAGCAGGCCCCGGATCGAGTGCAGCTGCGGCACCGCGACCAGCACCTGCATGATGATGGCCACCCCGAGGGTGGCCGCCATCGCCGCGATCGGCACCTCGGTCAGGGTCGAGATGAACACCCCGAGCGCGGCGATCGCCAGCATCATCAGCGCGGCGTAGCCGACCACGATCGCAAGCCGGCCGAGACCGCTCAGCAGGCTGGTCTGGGTACCCGATAGCAAGGTGACTTTGCCTGCCGGAAAAAGGATGAACCCGATCGCCAGCCCGGCGGCAGCCACCACGGTGGCGATGATCAGGCACCAGGCCGCGACCGCCAGCAACTTGACCGCGAGCAGCCGGGTACGGCTGACCGGCACCACCAGCAGGTACCGCAGCGTCCCGAGGTTGGCCTCACCGGCAATGGATTCGCCGACCACTACCGACACCGCCATCGGTAGGAAGATCGGAATCACCACGACCAGCGCGGTGAAGGCCACGAAAATCCCGTTATCGGTGATGTCACCGATCAGGCCGTCGGCCGTATTGCCCTTGGTGGTCAGCTTGACCGCGATGCCGATGATCACCGGGATCGCGGCCAGCGCCAGCAGCATCAACTGGTTGCGCCGGCGGCGTAGCAGCATCCCGATCTCGCTGCCGAGCAGGCGCAAGCCGAGGCGGGGACGGGCCGCGATCGGACCGGTTCGAATGCCCGGCGTTGCCTCAACCGCTGACATCGAAACCCTCCCCGGTCAGCTGGACGAACACGTCCTCCAGGCGCGGCTTGGCCACCGTGAACCCGCGCACGCCAACCCCCGCGGCGACCAGCGCGGCCACCACCTGCTCGGGCGGCCGGGCACCGAGCACCGCTGAGGCCGAACCGTCCTGCTCGGTGATGCCGGTCAGCCCGAGGTCGGCCAATACCCCTTTAGCCGCAACCGAATCGTGCGATTCGACGGTGACCAGCACCTGTTGCTGAGCGGCCAGTTCAGCCATCGAACCCTGCCAGACCAGCGCTCCGGTGCGCATCACGCCGAGGTGGGTGCAGACCTGCTCGACCTCGCTGAGCAGGTGCGAGGACACGAAGACGGTGATGCCCTCACGGGCCAGCTCGGTGACCAGGTGCCTGACCTCGCGGGTGCCTTGCGGGTCAAGGCCGTTGGTCGGCTCGTCCAGGATCAGCAGTTGCCGGGGACGCAGCATCGCGGCCGCGATGCCCAGCCGCTGCCGCATGCCGAGGGAGTAGTTGCGGTAGCGCTTGCCGGCTGCGGCTGAGAGCCCCACCCGGTCCAGCGCGGTGCCGATCCGGTCGCGAGCCTGTCGCCGGCCGGCGGTCAGGTCGGCCGCGTCCAACCGGGCCAGGTTGGCCCAGCCGGACAGGTACGGATGAAACGCCGGCCCCTCGACCAGCGCGCCGACCGCCGGCAGCACCGCCGAGGCCTGGCCCGGAATCGCCTGGCCGAACAGCGACACCGAACCGGAGGTGGCAAAGATCAGCCCGAGCAGCATCCGGATGGTGGTGGTCTTGCCGGACCCGTTCGGCCCCAGAAAGCCGTACACCGCGCCGGCCGGGACGGCCAGGTCGATGGCGTCCACCGCCACCTGGCCGCCCCGGAACCGCTTGGTCAGCGCCCGGGTTTCGATCGCCGACGGCACGCTATTTCACGGCTGCGGCTTGGTAGAGCAGCTGCGGGTCGACCGCGCCGACGAACACCCGGCCATCGCTGGTGAATAGCGCGGTGAGCAGGCTGGACTGGAACAGCCTGCCGCTACCCCAGCTGCCGTGTACGGCCGGCAGCGCGCCAAGTAGCGCGCCGGCCGGCTTGCTGGTCGGGTTGCCGTTGGATGCACCGTTCGATGCACCGAGCGCGGCGAGCGAGGGCACCCCGGTCAGCTTGGCGACGGTGGTCCAGCCGGTGCCGATGGTGGTGTAGTCCGGCGTCCCGGTAAGCCTCAGGCCGGGATGGATCGGGCCCTTCGGCGCGGGGCTGTCGGTATCGCCCTGCTTCACGGTGACCCCGGCCGGCGGCGTCCAGGTGAAGTTGTCATCGCTGGGAATCGCGTCGCTGAAGCGGGTGAAGGAGATGTCGATCGCGGTTCGTTGCGAGCCGCGAGGGTAGACCTGCACGCCGAGCGGAACCATGGTCTTGCCGTCCACCGAGATCCGGACCGAGCCGACCCGGGACCGGCCGTCCTTCGGGGTGAGCACCAGCACGTAGGCCGACCGGCCGGCCACCACCGCGTTGCGGTCGGTTCGGACGTTGGTGGACGGGTCGATCAGCGCCAGCGCCTGCTGGGCGGCCTGGCTCGGGTTCAGGGTCGGCAGCTGGGCCGGGCTGGTCAGGTTGGCACCGGCCGGCAGCGTGGTGTGGGTGGCGGTGCGGGTGTCGGAATTCCACTGCCAGAGCTCGCGCCCGTTGCGGAACACGTCCTGTTCACCGAGCTGATCGAGTAGCGCGACCCGCTGCTTGTTCTCACCGGCGTACCAGACCCGGGCGGTGTGTGAACCGCTGAGCAGGCCGACCAGGCCGGTGCCGGACGAGCCGAGGCCACCGATATCAGGCAGCTCCGGCAGGCCGAGCGAGGCCTTCTCGACCACCGTGCCAGAGAATCCAGCCACCTTCGCGTTGCCGACGGCGGCAAGCAACTCGGCGGCGGTGCGGCTGGGCAGGTTGGTGTTGGCGTCGGCTGACAGCGCGCCGCTGGCCAGCAGCGCGACCACGCCGACCGCGCCGGCCGGCACCAGCCAGCGCAGCATCCGGGCTCGGCTGGGACGTCGGACGGGGACGATCGGTTCGCCGGCCGGCAAACCGGCCGTGGCTGAGGTGGGGTAGGACATGCACCCAGCATCCGTCGCAGGCACTGTGCACAGCCTGAGTACTGAGCCAAAGCTGAGCGTGGCCTCAGCAAACCGGCCTGAGTCACGGCATGCTGAACCCATGCGGCTACTCATTGTCGAGGACGAGGCCCGGATGGCGACCGCGCTGCAGCGTGGCCTGATCTCGGAAGGGTTCACCGTCGAGGTCGCGCTGAACGGCCCGGACGGCCTGCACCTGGCCCGGGAGAACAGCTACGACGCGATCGTCTGCGACATCATGCTGCCGGGACTGTCCGGCTACCGGATCATCGAGGCCTTGCGCGCCGAGCAGAACTGGGTGCCGGTGCTGGTGCTGTCGGCCAAGGACGGCGAGTACGACGAGGCGGACGCCCTCGATCTAGGCGCGGATGACTACCTGATCAAGCCGTTCTCGTTCGTGGTGCTGCTGGCCCGGCTGCGCGCGGTGCTGCGCCGGGGGGTCCGGCCACGGCCGGCGATCTTGGCCTGCGGCGACCTGAAGCTCGATCCGGCAGCGCGCTCGGTGCACCGGGGCGAGACCGAGATCGAGCTCACCCCGCGCGAGTTCTCGCTGCTGGAGTACCTGATGCGCCGGGCCGGCGAGGCGGTCAGCAAGGCCGACATCCTGCATCACGTGTGGGACGCTCACTACGAGGGCGACGCCAACGTGATCGAGGTGTACGTGGGATACCTGCGCCGCAAGATCGACCTGCCGTTCAACCGGCACGCCGTGCAGACGGTACGGGGTGCGGGGTATCGGCTGGCCACCGACGGTGGCTGAGCAGCCCCCGGAGCTGGTCGCCACCCGGCGGCCTTCGCCCGCTCGGTGGTGGCGCTCGCCCGCTCGCTGGTGGCGGCACCGCTCGCTGCGGGCCCGGATCACCCTGCTGGCCACCTCACTGTTCACCCTGGCGCTGGTCCTGGCCGGGGTGATCTTGCTTTTCACGGTGGGCAAATCGCTGCTGAACACCCTCGACAGCTCGGCTGAACGCTCCGGTGATGTGGTCGCCTCGCTGGTCAAGTCCGGCCGGCTGCCGCAGCAGGTGCTGGCCGGCAGCGGCGGGGTGTCGCTGGTGCAGGTGGTCGATGCCGACAACCGGGTGCTGGCTGCCTCGCCCGGTGCCGATACCGCGGTGTCGGTGCTCACTCCGGACGAGTTGGCCCGGGCCCGGTCCGGCCGGCACCTGACCGTGGCCGGTGACCGGGCCTCGCTGGACACCCCGCTGCGGGTGGTCGCGGTGAAGGCCGATATCCGGTCCGGTCAGCGGACCGTGCTGGTCGGCACCGACCTCGGCCGGGTGATCGACTCCTCGCGCTCGCTGCAACGCGCGCTGCTGTTCGGCTGCCCGCTGATCATCGCCGCGATGGCCATCCTGACCTGGTGGATCACCGGGCTCACGTTGCGTCCGGTCGGTGCCTTGCAACGCGGTGCGGCCGAGCTGAGTGCCTCTGGCCTGGCCCGGTCGCGGTTGCCGGTGCCGGCCGCGCAGGATGAGATCTACTCCCTCGCGCTGACCCTGAACACGATGCTCGATCGCCTCGATGCGGCCACCGCCAAGCAGCGCCGGTTCGTCGGGGACGCCGCGCACGAACTGCGCTCGCCGATCGCGTCGTTGCGGGTGCAGCTAGAGGTGGCGCAGCGGCTGGATCGCACTGGCGAGATCGCGGAGCTGACCTCCGACGCGCTGCAGGACGTTGACCGGCTGGCGCACCTGATCGATGACCTGCTGGCGCTGGCTCGCTCGGACGAGCGCGGCCCGGCGCGGGCCCGGTTGCCGGTGCCGCTGGACGAGCTGGCAGCCAGCGCGGTGGCCGGTTACCGGGAGGCGCGGGTTCCGGTGCGGTGTGTCGCCGGCTCGGACAGTCCCGGATCGGTAACCGTGCTGGGTGACCGGGACGGCCTGCACCGGGTGCTGATCAACCTGCTGGACAATGCGGTTCGCTACGCCCAGTCCGAGGTGACCATCTCGCTGGCCCCGCTGGCCGGTTCAGCCGATCGGCCTCCGGTCGTGGTGCTGGCGGTGGCCGATGACGGGCCGGGGGTGCCGCCGAGCAAGCGCGAGCGGGTCTTCGACCGGTTCTACCGGCTGGACACCGCCCGCTCCCGCGCCGAGGGCGGCACCGGCCTGGGGCTATCCATCGTCCGCGAGATCGTCAGCGCACATAGTGGCAGCGTGCTGCTGCGCGACAACGAACCGGGCCTGCTGGTCGAGGTCAGCCTGCCGGCCGGCTGACCGCGCGTGTCCTGGACCATCGCGCGCAGCTAAACAATCAGTCTTGACTGATTGTTCGGCCTGAGGGACGCTGATCCGGTGACCATCACCGCTGTCGAGGTTGTCGGCACCGCACCCCAGCAGGCGCGTGCGGTCGCGACTCGGCGGCGGCTGCTGGAGGCGACGCTGCGGGTGCTCTTCGATCGTGGCTACGCCGACACCACGACGACAGCGGTTTGCGAGCAGGCCGGGGTAAGTCGCGGTGCCCAGCTGCATCACTTTCCGAGCAAGGCCGAGCTGGTGCGAGCGAGTATCGAGTATCTGGCGATCCGGCGTGCCGATGAGATCCGGGCCGAGGCCGCAGCCATCCCGGCGGGCGGCGACCGGATCGCCGCGGCGCTGGAGCTGCTGGAGCGCAGCTTCACCGGCCGGCTGTTCGTGGTCGCGCTGGAGGTGTGGGTCGCCGCGCGCACCGACCCTGAGCTGCGCGACGCGCTGGCCCCGCTGGAATCGCGGATCGGTCGTGAGCTGTTCGGGCTGACCGTGGACGTGCTGGCGGTGGATGGCAGCGATCCGCAGGTGCGGCAGGCGGTGCAGCTGACCCTGGATCTGATGCGTGGCTTCGGGGTGTCGGCGCTGCTGTCCGATGACCGGCAGCGCCGCAAGCGGCTGCTGGCCTGGCATGCCGAACAACTTCGCCAGCTGCTCAGCTGAGCATGACCGCTTGTCTCCATGGCTGTTTGACCTGGTGAATGAAGGAGAAACCGATGGATTTCATCGAGAGTGACGAGCACCGTGCGCTGCGCAGCGCGGTTGCCGACCTGGGTGCGGAGTTCGGGATGGACTACTGGCTGGCCAAGGCCCGCAGTCACGAGGCGACCGATGAGCTGTGGCAGAAGGCGGCCAGCCTGGGCTTCATCGGCATCAACACCCCGGAGCAGTACGGCGGTGGCGGGGCCGGTATCACCGAGCTGGCCATCGTCTGTGAGGAGCTGTCCACAGCCGGTTCGCCGCTGCTGATGCTGGTGGTCTCGCCGGCGATCTGCGCGACGATCATTGCCCAAACCGGAACGCAGGAGCAGCGGGACAGGTGGCTGCCTGGGATGTCGGCAGGCACTATCCGGATGGCGTTCGCGATCACCGAGCCGGACGCCGGGCTGAACTCGCACCGGATCTCGACCACCGGCATCGAACGACCGGATGGCGGGTTCACCCTGACCGGGCGCAAGTACTACATCAGCGGGGTGGACCAGGCCGATTACGTGCTGGTGGTCGGGCAGTCGCCTGAGTCGCGCGAAGGTGGCCGGATCCGGCCGGCGCTGTTCGTGGTGCCAACCAATGCGCCGGGTTTCGAGTACCGGCCGATCGACATGGAGATCGTCTCGCCGGAACGTCAGTTCTTCTGCTATTTCGACGAGGTGGACGTGCCGGCCGAGAACGTGATCGGCGGATCGCTGGACGCCGCGCTGCCGGCGCTGTTCGCGGGGCTGAACCCCGAGCGGATCACGATTGCCGCGTTCTCGATCGGGACGGCCCGGTTCGCGCTGGCGAAAGCGGCTCGGTATGCGAATGAGCGGACGGTCTGGAAGGCGCCGATCGGGACCCACCAGGCGATCGCGCACCCGCTGGCAAAGGCGCACATCGAGACTGAGCTCGCCAAGCTGATGGTCTACAAGGC
This sequence comes from Jatrophihabitantaceae bacterium, assembly GCA_039922115.1. Taxonomy (GTDB): domain Bacteria; phylum Actinomycetota; class Actinomycetes; order Mycobacteriales; family Jatrophihabitantaceae; genus Jatrophihabitans_A. The sequence goes on along the minus strand of JBDSAN010000070.1, from coordinate 4,758 downwards.
GGCTTCTGCTCACGACCGGGGCGATGTGATGGCTGCCGGGGAGGCATCGAACATGGCCAAGTACGCGGCGGGCGAGGCCGCCTGGAACGCCCTGGACGCGGCGATCCAGACACACGGCGGCAATGGCTTGACCACCGAGTACGGCCTTGGTGCATTGCTGGGCGTGGTGCGAGCGATGCGGATTGCCCCGGTGAGCAAGGAGATGATCCTCAACTTCGTGGCCCAGCATTCGTTGGGCTTGCCCAAGTCCTACTGATGTGGCCAGCGGGGTGCGCCGGTCGAGCGGCCGGGCCGGGCTGGTCTTAGCTGGGCGGCGGTTGCTACGCCGGTCGAGCGGCGCGCTGGCTGGCGGTCACGGTCGTTGGTTCCTCCTCGGGACTTGAGCGGGGTCAATCCAGGTTGGTGGGGTGAACCAGGGCACGGCGTCGCGGATCGTTATGGCCCAGCCGTGAGTGTCGATGGTGCGGTGGTGGTGGCCGCAGAGCAGGACGAGGTTGCCGAGGTCGGTTCGTCCGCCGTCGCGCCACGCGATGATGTGGTGTTTCTCTGTCCATTGCGGCGGGTCCGCGCAGCCGGGGAACGCGCAGCCCTGATCTCGCGCGATCAGCGCCAAGGTCTGGTGTGGGGTGGCGAGGCGTTGGGTGCGGCCGTGGTTGACGATCCCACCTGAGGAGTTGTGGACGATCCAGGCGATGGATGCTTCATCGGCCAGCCTGAGCGCTTGGGGCACGGTGAGTTTCTGGCCGAAGCTCGTGCTCGCCAAGCCAGTCTTGGTCTCGAACTGCTCGGCGGTCATGGTGATCAACACGGTCGCTGGCACTCCGCCAGTCTTCGGTAGCTCACCGGAGCGCAAAGCTAGTTTCATGACCGAGCTGAGGGCGTCGTGCATCCGCTGCCCAGCGGTCCGGTCATCCCGCTCCCCGGCGCCGGGGTCGGTGTCGGGCTTGGGTGCGGCCAGCGACTGCAACACAGCTTGGGCCATAGCGGCCGTCTCGGCATCCAGGTCCGCGGTCAAGCGGTGCATCCCGTCCCCAAGCGGTCTGAGGCTCAGGAACCTGCGCCGCTGCTGAGCATCCTCATCAGCCAGGGAGCCGTCCGGGTCCAGGGTGTCGAGCAGTTGGCGGGCGATGTTGCTCAACGTCGCCGCATCAAACTGGCGGGCCTGCTTCACCAGGAACGCCTCAGCGGCCGCGATGTCCTCCACCGGCAGAGTCACTGGGAGTTTGTCGATGGTCCGGATGATCACCGACACGTGGCCAGCCGTCAACGCGCCAGCAGCACGCGCGTCGGCCGCCACCGGAAGCAGCGGCGGCAGGTCCTCGCCAGTGATCGTCACCCGCGGCCCGAGGTGATCGGCGTGCCGGACCCGCAGCCCCGCTTCACGCGGTGACAGGTTCAACAACCCCGCCAGGAACGCAGACACCGAGCGCATCGCGTACTTGCCGGGAAGGTTCCGCTGTACTGCTTCACCGATCAGACGAGCGTCCAGCGCTTCTAGCTGCCGGCGGGCGGTCTCCACCTCACGCATCAGGCCGAGCAATTCATCCTCAGCCAACGAGCCCAACGGCATGTCAAGCAGCCGACCCACCGCCGCTGAAACCACCCCCGTCGTCATGATCAGCACGCTACGACAAGGGTCCGACAATAATCCCAGCTAACCCAAGGACACCCTTATAAAAACCTTAAAAACGAACGAGCCGATCAGCTCGCGGCAAGCACTCGCTCCAGCGTCGCATAGCCAGCAGGCTCCCAGGTCGGCTTGCCGCCGGGCAGGCCGAGCCTGCCGTTGCGCCCGACTTCGATCAGGCCCAGCGCGCGCAGAACCGCCCAGCCCCGCGCTCGGACGATGCTGGCCCCGTCGGCCTGCCCATAGCCGTCGAAGAACCGACCCGCCGCACCGGCCGGCAACAGTATCCAGGCGGCTGATAGATCGGTCGCGGGATCGCCTGCGCACATATCGCCAAAGTCGATCACCCCGGCAAGCAGCCCGTCCCGGCTGATCACGTTTGCTGGATGCAGGTCGCCATGCAACCAGACTGGCGCGTCCTGCCAGGCCGGCGCCGCTATCGCCGCCTGCCACACCTCCCGCGCGGTGCCAACGTCCGGGTGGTCCGCAATGACATCGACCCAGCCGTCGAATCCTTGCAATTGCTCCAACGGGATCCCGCGCGACTCACTCGAAGGGGCGTCCACCGGTGCAGGTTGGTGCAGCGCCCTCAAGAATCCTGCGAGAATGTCAGCCGATTCGAAGCCGGTTATCAGCGCACGATCGGCCGGCTCACCCTCAACCCAGCGCACGATCGTCCAGGTGTGCTCGAACAGCACCGATGGCTTACCAACACGCACTGGCGTGGACGTCGGCAGCGGCAGCCGCTCGGCCAGCATCGGCAGCCAGGTCTGCTCGGTGACCTGCAGGCCCGGCGCCCGCTCAGTGCGCGGCAACCGCACGGCCAAGTCCGGCCCGAGCCGCCACAGCTGGTTATCCCAGCCCCCGTTGACCTCCTGCAGTTCAAGGTCGGCCAGGTCCGGATGCTGATCCCGCAGCAGCGCGCGCACCAGGTCCCGCTCGAACCTCACCTCATCCACCAGCGAACGAACCACCAACGAACCTGACCAGCCTCAGCCGGGTGTGCAAGAGGTGGACGGCGTCGCGCTCGGGCTGGGGGTGACACTCGGCGAGGGTGACCCGGTACCGGGCGGTGACGACGACGGCGTATTCGACGGCGTCGGGCAGGTCGGCAACACCGCGATGGTCAGCGTGATCGAGGTGGTCGACGGCGTGTAGAAGATGCCCGGCGTCGGATCCATCGACATCACCTGACCGACCTTGTAACCGTTGGTCACCGGCGCGGTGTGCGAGGTGATGTCGGTGAAGCCAGCCGCGTTCAGCTTCTGCCGGGCCGCCTGCTCGGTGAGCTTGGCGACGTCGGGCAGCTTGACCTTGCCATCGGCCACCTTCAGGTTGATGGTGGTGCCCGGGATCACCGAGGCGTTGGCGGGCGGATCCTGCGCGGTGACCTGCCCGGCCGGCGCCGGGTCGTCGATATCGATCCGCTTGGCGATCAGGCCCTGGGTCGCGAGCGCCTTCTGGGCGTCGGCGTAGGACAACCCGACCACCTGCTGCACGAGCACCGGCGCCGGGCCGGCATAGACCGTGTAGCTGATGGTCGACCCATCGTTCTGCTCGCTGCCGGCCGGCGGATTCTGAGTGCACACCTGGCCCTTGACCGGGTTCTTCAGGGCAATCGCGTTCGCCGCACCGGACGTGCACGGCCCGTTGCTACCTTCCGGAGTTCCGGTCGCCGGCACCAGGTGATTGGCCCGCAGCGTCTCGTTGGCCTGCGCCGGTGACAGTCCAGCCAGCGCCGGCACCTGGTAGGTGGCCGGCGCACTCGGCTTGTTGTTGTTGCGCAGCAGGTAAATCGCCGCGCCACCGATCACCAGCAGCAGCGCCAGCACCACCGCAGTCCAGATCACCGCGCCCTTGCGGTTGGATTCCTCACCGTCGTCATAAACCGGGGTGAGCGGGCCCGGCCGCGACGTGCTGCGAGCCGCCCCGATGTACTGGGTGCGCTCGGCATCAGTCATCACCGACTCGGCCTCGACCGCCTGGCCACCGAGCGCGCGCTGCAGGTCGGTGCGCATCTCGGCAGCGGTCTGGTAGCGGTTGAGCGGGTTCTTGGCCAGCGCCTTCATCACGATCGAATCCAGCGCCGGCGGCACCACGCTGTGCACCGAGGACGGCACCTGCGGGTTCTCCCGGACGTGCTGGTAGGCCACCGCCACCGGCGAATCACCAGTGAACGGCGGGTGCCCGGTGAGCAGTTCGTAGAGCAGGCAACCGGTCGAGTAGACATCCGAGCGGGCGTCCACCGACTCGCCGCGGGCCTGCTCGGGCGACAGGTACTGCGCGGTGCCGATCACCGACGAGGCAGCGGTCACGGTGGCGGCGTTGTCGGCCAGCGCGCGGGCGATACCGAAGTCCATCACCTTCACCGCGCCGGCCTTGGTGATCATCACGTTGCCGGGCTTGATGTCGCGGTGCACGATGCCCGACCGGTGCGAGAAGTCCAGCGCCGCGCACACGTCGGCGGTGATCTCCATGGCGCGCTGGGCAGGCAGCTGCCCCTGCCCGTTCAGGATCTCGCGCAGCGTCTCGCCCTCGACGAATTCCATGACGATGTAAGGGGTAACGCCGTCGGGACCATCGTCCTCGCCGGTGTCGTACACAGCCACGATGGACGGGTGGTTGAGGCCGGCCGCAGCCTGCGCCTCGCGCCGGAACCGGTTCTGGAAGGACGGGTCGCGGGCCAGGTCGGCACGCAGGATCTTGATCGCGACCTCGCGGCCGAGCCGGACGTCGCGGCCCTTGTGCACTTCGGCCATTCCCCCGTAGCCGAGCACCTCGCCGATCTCGTACCGACCGCCTACCAACCGTGGTGCCGTCATCGAACGTCCTCACTGTCCATCGTGCAATCCGTGCTCATCACTTGACCCCGATCGAGGTCAGGTATGCCTTCATCACTGCCTGGGCAACCGGGGCGGCTGCCAATCCACCCGTGGTCTCGTTGCCGTTCACGCCGCCGTTTTCCAGCACCACGGCAACCGCGATCCGCGGGTTGTCAGCCGGCGCGAAGCCGGAGAACCAGGCATGCGGCGGCAGCACGTAACTGCCGTCTGCCCGCTGCGGACCGTTGTCGGCGGTGCCGGTCTTGCCGGCCACCTGGATGCCCGGGATCTGGGCAGCGGTTCCGGTTC
>JBDSAN010000069.1:0-12484 GCA_039922115.1 Jatrophihabitantaceae bacterium | reverse complement strand
AACCGCGGGCTGATCCTGGTGATCGAGGACGAGCCGGCCATCGCCGAGCTGATCCGGCTGAATCTGGCCGGCGCGGGCTTCGGCGTCCAATTGGAACGCGACGGCGAGGCCGGGCTGGCTGCGGTCGGCCGGTTCCGACCGGCCGCGGTGATCCTCGACGTCGGGCTGCCGGGCATCGACGGGATCGAGGTGTGCCGGCGGCTGCGGGCCGCCCAGGACTGGACGCCGGTGCTGTTCGTGACCGCCCGCGATGACGAGGTGGACCGGATCGTCGGCCTGGAACTGGGCGCCGACGACTACCTCACCAAGCCGTTCTCGCCCCGTGAACTGGTCGTCCGGGTGTCCTCAGTGCTGCGCCGGGCGCAGGGCATGGGCCAACCGGAAGCCTTGCTGGTCGGTGCGATCCGGCTGGAACCTGCCCAGCGCCGGGTCTATGCCGACGGGCACGAGGTGCCGCTCACCGCGACCGAGTTCGACCTGCTGGCCTGCCTGATGCGCCGTCCCGGCCGGGTGTTCAGCCGCGAACAGCTGCTGTCTGAGGTCTGGGGCTACTCCTCGATCGCCGGCGCTCGGACGGTGGACGTGCACGTCGCCCAGGTGCGCGGCAAGCTCGGCCAGGCCAGCCCGATCCGGACCGTGCGCGGGGTCGGTTATGCCGCCGAATAACCGCACGCCGAATAGCCGCAAACCGAATAGCCGCAAACCCAGTAGCCGCCCGTGAAAAGTCTGGCCTCGCGAATCTCGCTGCTGGCGGTCGCGGTCGCGGTGATCACCGCGCTGCTGGCCGGCCTGTTGGCGATCAACCTGGTGCAGCGATCCAACGGCAACGCCGCCCGCAACACACTGCGCCAGTTCGCCTCGATCGCCCAGACCGACGCCAACACCGGCCGCAATCCGAGCGCGGCGCAGGGTCGGGCCCGGCTGCAGTTACAGGCGCTGAAAATCCAGTCCGCCAGCATCACCAAGGCCGGCCAGGTGACCACCGGCAGCGCGCTGGTCCGCGCCGTGCTGACCAGCCAGGACATCGCCAGCCTGCTGGCCGGCAACAGCGTCTCGGCCGACCGGCGGGTGAACGGCAAGCGGGTGCTGTTGGAGGCTCGTCCGACCAACCTCGGCGCGATCGCGCTGGCCCAGCGGCGCGCCGATGCCACCGTGGTCGGCGACCAGGCAATCCGCCGGATCGTGTGGGCCTTGCTGATCGCGGTGGCGATCGCGATCGTGCTCGGGCTGCTGGTGGCGCTGCGGATCTCGCGGCCGCTGCGCCGTACCGCGGCAGCCGCGCACGCCCTGGCGGCCGGCCACCGCGACGTCGCGGTCGAGCCGCAAGGCCCGTCCGAAGTGGTCGAGGTCGGCGAGGCGGTGAATACGCTGGCCAGCGCGCTGTCACATTCGGAAGCGCGCCAGCGGGAGTTCCTGCTGTCGGTCTCGCACGACCTGCGCACCCCGCTGACCGCGATCGCCGGCTACGCGGAATCGCTGGCCGACGGCGTCATCCCGCCGGAGCAGGCCGCCGGCGTCGGCACCATCATGCTGACCGAGGCCAACCGGCTGAACCGGCTGGTGGCCGACCTGCTCGACCTGGCCCGGCTCGGCGCCCAGGAATTCCGGATCGACCTCGCCTCGGTCGAGCTGGTGCAGCTTGCCCAGGCCGCCGGCCAGGTGTGGACGGCCCGCTGCGGCGCGGCCGGGGTCAGCTTCGGCCTGCAGCTACCGGACGGGCCGGTGCACGTGCGGACCGACCCGGCGCGGCTGCGCCAGGTGCTGGACGGCCTGCTGGAAAACGCGCTGCGGGTGACCCCGGCCGGCGCGCCGATCGTGCTGGCGGTGCGCGGGGAGTACCTGCCCGACGGCCGGCCGGTGGCACTGGTCGAGGTGCGCGACGGCGGGCCGGGGCTGGCCGAGCAGGATCTGGCGGTTGCCTTCGAACGGTCGGTGCTCTACGAGCGTTATCGCGGCCTGCGGCAGGTTGGGACGGGGCTGGGACTGGCGATCGTGCACGGCCTGGTCGAGCGGTTGGGCGGGACGGTCGAAGCGGGCCACTCGCCCGAAGGCGGGGCCCGCTTCACCGTCCGGTTACCGGTGGGTTGAGCGACTACTTCGTGGCGTCCAGTACCTGGGTGGCGGTGAGCGTTGAGGTTCCGGTACCGGCGACCAGCACCTTGTCGCCGCTCATGAGCTCGCTGATGGTGCCGGCCTTGCCCTTGCCGTCGGCCCGGCTGTGCACCTTGGTCGAGCTGTTCAGGGTGTAGGTCTGGCTGACGTTGTCGGCGGCCTTCACCGTGATCGAGGTGGCCGACACCGCGGTGACCTCGCCCCGGATCGCGTCGTGGGTGACGTAGGTGGTGCTGGCCTTGCCGTCCCGGGTCACCCAGGTGGCGTGCAACGCGCGCTTGAGTTCGGAGCGCTTGCCGTGCGCGGCCTTGGCTTTCGCGCCCGTCCCGGCGCTGGTCGAACTGCTCGATGAGGGCGCGGGCGACGAACTCGGTCCGGACGCGGCCAGCGCGGCGGTCCCGGCGCCCAGGATCACTGCTGCGGCCGAGCCGGCGATGACAATCTTCTTCAACATGGTGGGGTTGCTCCCTGATCTGATGTGGTCTGCTTCGTTGCTTGCAGGTTCCACTGTGCCGCCCGCAGGTTCGCCTATGGGCAAGGAAATGTCAGCGTTGTGTTCGAGCCGGTTCTAGTCTCATCAGGTGACCATCGAGCTGCGCGCCGCACCGGCGGCCGAGCTGCCGGCCGCAACCCTGTACCGGATCCTGCAACTGCGGGTGGCGGTGTTCGTGGTCGAGCAGCAGTGCCCGTACCCGGAACTGGACGGCCGGGACCTGGAGGCTGGAGCGCTGTGCTGGTGGGCGAGCAGCGCCGGCACCGTCGTGGCCACCTTGCGGGTGCTGCGCGACGGTCCGAGGACTATGCGGATCGGACGGGTGGCGACCGACCCGGCGTGGCGGTCCAAAGGCGTCGCGGCCAGGCTGCTGCTCGCGGCGCTCGACCAGATCGGGCCCGGTCCGCAGGTCGTGCTGGATGCCCAGTCCGCGCTGGCCGGCTGGTATGCCCGGTTCGGCTTCGTCCCGGCCGGTGAGGAATTCAGCGAGGACGGCATCGCGCACCTGCCGATGCACCGGCCAGCTCACACTCAGCCGGCGCCGAACGCCCCAGGCTGAGCCGGCTGCCGGTCGAACTGCTCGCGCACGAACTCGCCGAGTTCGGCGACCGCCCGATCGGCTTCGGCCAGCAGGCCTGCCACCGCGTGCCCCACATGCCAGAGCCGGTCGAACTCGTGCAGCCGAACCTCGACGCCGGCCGCCCGCAGCGCGCCGGCGAACTCGCTGACCTGCTCCAGCTGCACCTCGCGCTTGCCGATGTGCACGATGGTCGGCGGCAGCCCGGCCAGGTTGCCCCGACCCGGCGCGAAACCCGGATCGGCGCCGTCGCCGGTGCCCAGGTACAGCGCGGCGCATGCCTTGCCCCAGCTATCGCGCACCACCATGTCCCGCTTGCGCCCGGTGGCACGTCCCAGCGGATCGACCCAGGGTGAGATCAGCGCCAGCGCGACCGGACTGGCCGCGGCGGCGTCGATCAGCCGGCGCGCGGTAGCAACCGCCAGCCCACCACCGGCCGAGTCGCCGGACAGCGCGTAGGACTGGTGGTCGGCCGCGACCTGCTCGCAGGCAGCTACCGCGTCCTCCAGCGCAGCCGGGAACGGGTTCTCCGGAGCGAGCCGGTAGTCGGGCAGGTACACCGCCGCGCCGGATTGCTTGGCCAGGAACGCGGCCAGCGCCCGGTGCGTCTTCGGCGAGCCGACCGTGTAGGCGCCGCCGTGCAGGTGCACGATCGCATGCGAGCGCTCGGTCGCGCCGACGGTGACCCGCAGGCCAGGCCGGCCGCCGACAGTGACCGGACGGGCCACCGTGCCGGCCGGCTCGGGCAAGGTGGCCGCCATCAGCTCCAGCCAGCGCCGCTGGGCCGGGATCGGCAGCGGGCCGCCGAGGCCGGGACGTTGACCGATCGCCGACACCGCCGCGACCAGCGAGAACGGCAACTGGACGGGCTTCACCGGACTACCGGGGCTTTGGGCACCTGCCGCTTGGTCACCGATTTCATGGGACCAACCGGCTCTGCGAGCTGGCAGCTTTGGGCACCTGCCGCTTGGTCACGGCAGCCACCACATTCTGATAGCGCGCGCCGAGCAGTTTGACCATCGCATCGAGCACCTTGGCATCGGCGCCGACCACGATCTTGGGCTTGCTGGCCAGCATCCCGGTCACGATCACCTCAGCGGCCCGCTCCGGCGTGGTCTTGGCCAGCTTGCGGTCGAAGTAATCGGCCAGCGCGGCCTGATCCTCACCGGCCGCGACCCGGGCGTTGCGGGCGATCGCGGTCTTGATGCCGCCCGGGTGCACGCACGAGACCGCCACCGGCTGGCCGGCAATCAGCATTTCCTGCCGGAGCGACTCGGTGAAGCCCCGGACGGCGAACTTTGCCGCGTTGTAGGCGCTCTGGCCGGGTACCGCCATCAGCCCGAACAGGCTGGAAATATTGACCAAATGGGCATCGCCGCTGGCGATCAGGTGCGGCAGGAACTCCTTCGTCCCGTTCACCACGCCCCAGAAATCGATGTCGATGATCCATTCCAGGTCGGCGTAGGTCATGTCGGCGACATTGCCGGTCAGGGCCACCCCGGCGTTGTTGATCAGCGCGTCGACCCGGCCGAATTCCTCGACCACCGAGGCGGCGTAGCCGGCCATCGCGTCCCGATCGCGGACGTCGAGGCGGTCCGAGCGGACCTTGGCGTTGCCGAGGGCGGCCACGGTGGCGGCCAGCCCGTCGGCGTCGACGTCGGACAGCGCCAGGATCGCGCCGCGACCGGCGAGGTTAGCGGCCAGCGCCCGGCCGATGCCCGAACCGGCACCGGTGATGACGACTACCTTCTGCTGCACGCTCTTCACGCTGTGACCTCCTGCGGCCGATCGTCGATGGCGGTACTCCGGTAGGCGGCCAGGTCGAACCTGGCGGTGAGCTGGCGGAACTTGTAGGTGGTGCGCGGCCACAGCGTCACGTTGCGCCCGTGCGCGTCGAGGTACCAGCTCTGGCAGCCGCCCCGACTCCAGACCGTCCGCTTCATCCGGGCCTGCAGGTCGGTGTTCCAGTCCCGCTGGGCCTGCGGCAGCGGTTCGACGCTGGCCAACCGGTGCGCCTTCATCAGCCGGTGCGCATCGACCAGGTAGGCCAGCTGCGATTCGATCATGTAAACCATGGACGAGTGGCCCAGGCCGGTGTTCGGCCCGACCACGAAGAACAGGTTCGGAAAGCCGGCCACGGTGGCGCCCTTGTAAGCCTGCAGGCCGTGCTCGGCCCAGGCGTCGCTGAGCGTCTGACCGGACCGTCCCTTGATCTTGCCGGCAATCGGCAGCTCGGTCGGCATGAAGCCGGTCGCCACGATCAGCGCGTCGATCTCGCGCTCGGTGCCATCGTCGGTCACGATGCCGTGCTCGGTGACCCGCTTGATCGGTTCGGTGATCAGCTCGACGTTGTCGCGCGACAGTGCCGGGTACCAGTCGTTGGAGATCAGTACCCGCTTACAGCCGAGCTCGAAGTGCGGGCGCACCTTGGCACGCAGCGCCGGATCGGCAATGCCCTTGTTGAGATTGGCCAAAGCGGCCTTGCTCGCCAGCTTGCCGATCTGCGGGTAGGCGATGAACATCGGGACGGTCGCCTCGCGCAGGAAGTAGATCAGGTCCCGAACCGCCCGCTGCAGGAAGGGAATCCTGCGCAGCGCCCGCTTTTCCCAAACCCGGTAGGCACGATCGCGCCGCGGCATCACCCAGGGCGCGGTGCGCTGGTAGACGTCCAGCCGGCTGGCCTGCTTGGCGATCTCAGGCACGATCTGGATCGCCGAGGCGCCGGTGCCGATCACCGCCACCCGCTTGCCGGCCAGGTCGTAGTCGTGATCCCACTCGGCGGAGTGGAACAGCTGGCCGGTGAAGGAGTCGATGCCCTCGATCACCGGCAGCTTCGGATCCGACAGGGCACCCGCGGCCGAGACCAGCATCCGGGCCGAGGTCGGGCCGGCCGAGGTCTCGATCCGCCAGCGGCTGGTTTCGCCGTCCCAGGCCGCTGATTCGAAGGTGACCCCGAACCGGAACCGGTCCAGCACCCCCGAGCGCGCTGCGACCTCGCGCAGGTATTGCTGGATTTCTGGCTGCGGGGAGAACGACCGTGACCAGTCCGGATTCAGCGCGAAGGAGAACGAGTAGAGCTGGGACGGCACGTCGCAGGCCGCACCCGGGTAGGTGTTGTCCCGCCAGGTGCCACCCACCTCGCTGCCGCGATCGACGCAGAGAAAGTCTTGCTCGCCGGACTCGGCCAGCTTGATCGCGGCACCCAGGCCACCGAAGCCGGCACCGATGATGAACACCTCGACCTGGCTGGGTAGCCCAGCGGCAGTGTGACTGGTCATGCGGACCAGGCTAAAGGCTAATTGAATTCAAGTCAATAGAACCTTGCCAGCAGTTTCGGCAGGTCCATAGGATGGTGCAGACAGCGGATCGTCACCGGTCGACTACTGGTCGGTCGGCGGTCGACTACCGACCGGTTACCGAAGACGGGAGCACACCATCAGCGAGCGCCCGGCTGCCAAGCGAACTCGGTTGAGCCCGCAGGCTCGACGAGCACAATTGCTCGAACTCGGCGTCCAGATGCTGTCGGACCGGACCCTGGACGAGCTGTCGGTCGAGGCGCTGGCCGAGCGGGCCGGCATCTCACGCGGGCTGCTGTTCCACTACTTCCGCAACAAGCAGGACTTCCACCGGGCGGTGGTGCAGCAGGCCGCCAACGACCTGATCGAGACCACCGCGCCGGACCTGAGCCTGGACCCGGTGCCTCGGCTGACCCAGTCGCTGGAGCACTACGTCGACTACGTCACCGCCAACTACCGGGCCTACATCTCGCTGGTGCGCGGTGCGGCCAGCGGCGACCAGGCGCTGCGCGAGATCTTCGATCACACCCGCGCGGTGCTGACCGCCCGGATCACCGACAACGTCGAGGTGTTCGGGCTGGCCGACGCGGCGGCAGTCCGGCTGCTGGCTCGAGGCTGGTCGGCGATGGTCGAGGAGGTGGTGCTGGCCTGGGCCGCGGAGCCCGAGATCAGCAAGGACGAGTTGCTCCGGGTGCTGGCGGCGGCGCTACCCGCCGTACTGCTGGCCGGCTCCAGCCCGCAGCCCCTGCCGATGGACAAGCCGGCCGCCGGCCGACCGGCTTCGGCGTGACCGGCCCACTGATGGACGCCGACCGGCTGATCGCGCAGTTGGCCCACCATGGCGAGTTGCTCGCGCGGACCGCCGAAGCCAGTGACCTGGCCACCCCGGTACCGAGCTGCCCGGACTGGACGATCGCGGCCGCGCTCGGGCACACCGCGAAGGTGCACAGCTGGGCCAGCTGGATCCTGCGCGGTGGCGAGCCGAAGGCATTCAGCTACCAACGTCCGGACCAGGACGACTTACTGGCCCGGTACCGGGACGGGCTGGCCGAGCTGGTCGACACGCTGCGCCAGGTGCCGGACAACCTCGCGGTGCACACCCTGTGGCCGGCCCGCTCGGCCCGGCTGTTCTGGGCTCGACGGCAGGCGCACGAGACCGCCATCCACGCCATCGACGTGCAGCTGGCCGCCGACTACGGGGTGGCCGAGGTCGATCTCGACTTCGCCGCCGACGGGGTGGACGAACTGGTCATGAACATGGCAGCCGAGCAGTTCTCGCCGGGCGCGGCCGGCAGCAGCCGGATCTCGATCACCCCGCTGGATGCCAACGTGGCCTGGACGGTCCGGATCACGCCGAGCGGGGTGAGCACGCACCGCGACGCCGAGGACGGCGCGGACCTGAGCGTGTTCGGGCTGGCCGCCGACCTGTACCGCTGGGTGTGGAACCGGGCCGGCGATCATGAGGTCTCGCTGCGCGGTGACCTGAGCCTGGCCGATCGCTGGCATGCCGACTTCCGGGTCGGCGTCCGGCGCGGCTAGCTGGTGGCACTCATCATGGTGAACGCCGTGATCGGGACCAGGTTGCCGCCGGCCGGCACGCCCACCGAGTCGAACTGGACGCCGAGGGACTGCTCGGACTGAACCAGGTGCGCGTATTTCTGCGCGTGGTCGCTGGTGGCGGGCACCCAGGCCATGCTCTGGGTCTGCAGGCTGACGCCGGGTGGCGGTTCGGCAGGTGCACCCGGGAACTGGCACTGGGTGAAGATCGTGGTCGCATAGCCGGCCGGAAAGTTGCCGCCGACCAGCTTCGAGCCGTTGGTGTCGGTGATGGTCAGCGGGCCGGTGTCGAAGCCGAAGAACTGGCTGCCGGCATCAGGTAGCGCCCAGACCCGCAGGATCGAGCCGGCCGGCAGGTTGCTGTAGGTGCACTGGAAGGCATACATCTGGTCGGCGTTGTCCGGGTTCTCGAAGGCCAGCGAGGCCAGGTAGCCCTGGGCCGGCAGGCTCGACACGACGTCGACGTTGTGCCAGGCCACGCTCGGGTTCTGCGCCACCCAGTCGACGAAGCCGTCCCAGCTGGTGAAGTCGGTGGCCGGGATCGGGTCCGGGGTGTGCGGGGTGGTCACGGTGGCCACGAAGCAGAAGTGCGCGCCGGAATCCTTGCTCGCCACGAAGTTGAACGGCTGGTCACCGGGCACGACCTGGTCGGTGCTGGTGGCGCTCAGCGCGGCGTAGGGAAAGGTGTTGTTGTTGACGATCATGTTGTTGCGCCACTGGCTCGGCTGCACCAGCAGGTTGCCGGGCGCCCAGTAGAGCTGGATCTGGCCGGTGGTCGCGCCCGGGTAGAGATTCTTGGCGCGGACGTAGATATTGTTGCTGTTGAACAGGTCGATAGCGCCCAGGTACGCCGGGCCGTCGTAGCTGGCGACCAGCTGATCGGCGGTCAGCGTCTGCGAGCCGTACGGAATGATGTCGGGCGAGCAGCTGACGTTCGGGTTGAGTACTGGCACCGTCCCGGTGTCATCGAAGTTGTCCCGGATGAACAGGTCGCCGTAGGGAGTCGTCATCGGAGCACCCTTCGAGTGAGCGCGGCCTTGCTGCTGGCAACAAACATGACTGGGTGGCCTTTCGGTTGGCAGTGCTAGTGGTTTCGATTGCGGTGCAGGACCAGCTCGTCCTGGGCCAGCAACGGCCGGGCGGCCACACCCGACGGCGGCCGGGGCTGTCCGCGTAGCACCTGGGCGGCGACCTCGTCGGCGAACCGCTCGCAGGCCGGGTTGTGCCGGACTCGGACGCCCGATCGCGCCACCCGGTCCGGGCCAACCTCGGCCGGGCTGGTCGCGAGCGCGAGCACGTGCCCGATCTCGTGGCCCAGCAGCGACAGGCCCCGCGCGGTCTGCGGTTGGTAAGCGCCGTCAGCGAAGAAGATGTCGGCGCCAGCGGTCACCGCCTGGGCTGCGACCAGACCGGTGAGCCAGCTCGCCTCGGCGCCGGTATGCAGGCGGACGGCGGCCAGGTCGATGCCGACCAGCCGTTCGAGCATCCTGCGCAGCCCGCTCGGCAGTGGCAGGCCGGTACCGAGCGCGGCCCGGACCCGAAGCTCAGCGGCACGGTCAGGCGTTATGACCTGAAAAGTGTCTTCTTGCACAGAACCCTGTTCGACAAGCTGGCGAACTTTGTTAGCTTTCCGTGAAGGCAGCTAGCGGTCGGGGGCGTCAGTCAGCGGTCGGCCACCGCTTGAAGTTCAGGTACGACCGGCTCGGGGTGGGTCCGCGCTGACCCTGGTAGCGCGAGCCGTGTCGCTGGCTGCCATACGGGTCCTGGGCCGGCGAGGACAGCCGGAACACGCAGAGCTGACCGATCTTCATGCCGGGCCAGAGCGTGATCGGCAGGTTGGCCACGTTGGACAACTCAAGGGTGATGTGGCCAGAGAAGCCCGGGTCGATGAAGCCTGCGGTGGCGTGCGTGATCAGGCCGAGCCGGCCGAGCGATGACTTGCCTTCCAACCGGCTGGCCAGGTCGTCGGGCAGGGTCACGACCTCGAGCGTGGAGCCGAGCACGAACTCGCCCGGGTGCAGCACGAACGGCTCGTCCCCGCTCGGTTCTACCAGCGAGGTCAGCTCGTCCTGCTGGATAGCCGGGTCGATGTGGGTGTACTGGGAGTTGTTGAAGACCCGGAAGTACCGATCAAGCCGGACGTCGATCGAGGACGGTTGAACCAGCTCCGCGTCCCACGGGTCGAGCTTGAGCCGGCCGGCCTCGACCTCGGATCGGATGTCTCGATCGCTGAGCAGCATGGGGCGGAGATTACCGAACCGCTAGGATGTCCTGGTCCGGCGCGGTAGTTGCGCCGGTATGCGGGTGTAGCTCAATGGCAGAGTCTCTGCTTCCCAAGCAGATTGCGCGGGTTCGATTCCCGTCACCCGCTCTCGAATGAAGGCCTTACAGTTCGGGCCCTGCAGCATCTCTCCCGGTTTCGCGGCCTGCCCGCTGGGACGGCTCGTGCAACGAGCGTGCAATAGCGGAGGCTTCGCCCGTCGTGGCTCGCCTGATCTGCTGCTCCATTCCCTCGGCGATCCGGCGGTCGGCGTCGCGGGTGGCGTGCTGATAGATCAGGGCTGCTCGCATCGAGTCATGCCCCATCCGGTTCATCAGGTCGCGGGTGGACGTGCCGGGCGTCGACGCCGCGATCGTGTTGCCGGTGTGCCGCAGATCGTGAAAATGCAGGTTCGGCACGCCGATCGTCGCGACTGCCTCGGGCCACTTCGCAGCGCGGTTGAAGCCGCTTCGGCGCAGCGGGCCACCAGTCGAGCCGGTGAACAGCAACGAGTCGCTAGGTTCTCCGACGCGGGTTTTGAGGTGCTCGCGCACGACCTCGGCGGCGAAGGGCGGCAGGCCAATGGTGCGCATGCCGGCGCGGGACTTTGGTGGGCCGAGTTCGATGGTGCCGTCGGATCGCTCGACGTAGGTTGCGCGGACCCGGATGACGCTGCCGTCTTGGTTGACGTCGGCCCGACGCAGGGCGGTTGCCTCGCCGAAACGCAGGCTGCCGAAGGTAGCTAACATGATCAACGCCCTAAAGCGCTCGGGGACGATCTCGGCGAGTTGCAGCACCTGCTCCAGGCTGAGCACCGGGCGTTCCTCCGGTCGTTCGGTGCCGCCCCTGGAATCTGGCAGGGGTTGCGCGCGACGATGCCGTCCGCGACTGCGGTGTTGAAGAACGCGCCGGGTTTGATTCGCGGGCTGATCAGCAGTTCTTATATCCCCTGCACAGTTGCATCGAGTCGACCGGCGTGAAGTAGATGTGGTCCCACTGCTGAGCCACGATGAAGGTGTCAGGAGCGACGCTCCATGGGCAGTTGGTGCCGTTATAGCCATAGCAGAAGCTGACCTCGGCCCCACCGGTTTGGTTGTTGACGACGTCGTGCCAGCCGGTGATGTTGGAGAAGTTGTACGTGCCGTAGTTGTAGTAGTTGGTGTGGTGATCGGAAGCGCTCGGCGGCTGGTTGTCGTGGTCATAGATACACACATCGCCGACCGGGCAGCCGTAGAACGTGCTGTATGTAGGCGATTTGACGCTCGCTCGCGTTGCCAGCGGCGTGTGGGAGCTGCCGCCGGTCGCTCGGCTGAAGGCCGCCGCAGTCTGCGCCTTGTGCGCCGGTGCGGCTGTCGCGGTGCCGTTTACAGCGAGAGCCGCGACTGCCACGGCGATGCCCATGACGGCGCAACGCAGGATTCGACGAGGACGCATGATTGTTCCCCTCTACAAGTGTGAGTAGTGCCGTTGGGCTAGCGTATCGGCTTAAACCGACATGATGCTATTTAGACACATTGGCATGACCCGCTGGTTGATCCAGGCGAAGTGAGAGTCTGAATGCCCGTAGACCGGGCAGGAAGGCTCGATGAGGATGGCAACGAGGAAGCGGCACACGCCGGAGCAGGTTGTGCGCAAGCTGGCGCAGGCGGATCGGATGCTGGGCGAGGGCAAGGATGACGCCGATGTCTGCCGAGAGCTGGGCGTGGCTGAGCAAACGTACTACCGGTGGCGTAACCAGTTCGGGGGCCTGAAGGCCGATGACGCCAAACGGTTGAAGGACCTTGAGCGGGAGAACACCACGCTGAAACGGCTGCTGGCCGATGCCGAGCTGGAGAAGGCCGCGCTGAAGGAGATCGCGAAGGGAACTTTTGAGCCCGGCACGCCGGCGGGCGGCCGTGCACCACCTCATCGCGGTGATGGGTGTGAGTGAACGGTTCGCCTGCCGCGTTGCCGGGCAGCACCGAGCAACCCAACGCCACCAAGCCCAAGCTGAGACGCCGGCTGATCCGGACGCCGCCCTGCGGGCGTGGTTGCGTGACTACGCCAAGAACCATCCGCGACGCGGGTTCCGCCCGGCGTATCACGATGCCTGCGGCGAGGGGTGGGCGGTGAATTATAAGAAGCTGCAACGGATCTGGCGCGAGGAAGGGCTCCACGTGCCTGTTCGGACTCGCCGCAAACGCCTCGGC
>JBDSAN010000068.1:0-3496 GCA_039922115.1 Jatrophihabitantaceae bacterium | reverse complement strand
TGCAGGGCGATGACCGCACCGAACGGGATCGCGACCAGCGCTGCTGGCAGCATCGAGACGCTGGCGATGAACCAGAACTGCTCGATCAATTCACGTACCTGAAACGGCCGGCGGAAGCTGAGCCGGGCGACGTCCAGCCCCAGCGCGAACAGCCGGCCGACCTCGGCCAGGGCCCGCATCGGCCCGCTCGGCCGCTGCGGAAAGCTCAGCGGTTCCGGCTCGCTGGCCGGTGCCGGCGGGGTGTCGTGCAGCAGTTCCTGCAGGCTCACCGGATGCTCATTCCGGCCTCGGGTTGGGATTGCCCGTGCGGGCGTTGTCCATGATTGGCAACGAAATCCTGGTCGGGGTAGGCCTCGGCAATCGCCTGCTGGGTGGCCACCGGCAGCCGCGGGTACATCGCCAGCACCCGATCCCGGCGGCGCTGCTCGCCGGCGCGCGGGGGCAGGCCGGCGGTCGGCTGCAGCTGCGCCACGATGCCACGCACGTCATCGGCTGGCAGCTCGCCGAACTGTTCGGCCTGCTGCAGTTCGCGTGCCCTGGTAGCGGCGTCCTTCTCCTCCGACATCCCGATCGGACCGATCGTGCGGCCGTTCAGGAACTGCTCCACCACCGGTTCGTCGCTGGTGAGCATGACCTCGCGGGGGCCGAACATCACCAGTTCCCGGCGGAACAGCATGCCCAGGTTGTCCGGCAGGGTGCGGGCCAGGTTGATGTTGTGGGTGACGACCAGGATGGTGGCATCGGTCTGGGCGTTCAGATCGACCAGCAGCTGGGCCAGCAGCGCCGTCCGGACCGGATCCAGCCCGCTGTCCGGCTCGTCGCACAGGATGATCTGCGGCTCCAACACCAGCGCCCGGGCCAGGCCGGCGCGCTTGCGCATGCCGCCGGAGATCTCGCCGGGCAGCTTGTCGGCGGCGCCGTCCAGGCCGACCATATCCATCTTCTCGGCCACGATTCGGCGGATCTCGGATTCGGACTTGCGAGTGTGTTCGCGCAGCGGAAAGGCCACGTTGTCGAACAGGTTCATCGAACCGAATAGCGCGCCGTCCTGGAAGAGTACCCCGAACATCTTGCGCACTTCGTAAAGCTGGTGCTCCGAACAGGACACGATGTCGGTGCCGTCGATTGTGCAGCTGCCCCGCTCGGGTTTGAGCAGGCCGATCATCGACTTGAGAAATACCGACTTGCCGGTGCCCGAGGGACCGAGCAATGCACTAATCTCACCCGGCGGCAGGGTCAGACTCACGTCCCGCCAGATGTTCTGCCGGCCAAATGACTTGGTAAGCCCTTGGACGACAGCCTCGACACCCACTGCAGCTCCTTATCCGGACCGACCAAGTCACGAATTCACCAGCACCCGGATGCAATTGCCGCAGTCCCCCTAGAGGGGGCAGGCCCAACGTCCGTGCGTCCGTGGCGAGAGCCTAGGCAACACGGACGGCCGACACAAGCAATGATCCGGTAATCTGCTTGAAATAACGAAAAACCTACGGTTTCTTATAACAGGTGTCCCAACTTTGCCCGGGCTGGTGAACTTCAGCTGGCGCCAGCGCTGCCGTGAGCGGCTCGAACCGGGGCAGGGCGGGCATCATGAGATCCCATGGTTGGCGACTAGGCTCCCCGCCAAACAGCTTATAACTCGCATACCGCCCAGGTACCGATCGCACGACCACGTGCGGTCCCGGGTGCGAAATTCATCGAGGACGTATGAACACCAGACCTAGTCAGTTCGCCGACATCGACTGGCCGCAGCTACCGCGCCGCTGGCGCGAGACGCTGGTGCCGGCCGAGTTGCCTGGGCTGGCCCGCGAGATCGTCTCGGTCATCCGGCAGCAGATCCCGGAGTATCGAAGGTCGCTGGACGGCCCGTACGGCAAGGCGACCAGGCGCGGGGTGGAGGAGGCGCTGACCACCTTCGTCGCCCAGGTCACCCGGGCCGGCGAGCTGAGCCCGGCGCACCTGGAGCTCTTTCGCGGCCTCGGACGTGGCGAGGCGATGGAAGGTCGCAGCCACGACGCGCTGCAGGCGGCGTATCGAATCGGCTCCAAGCTCGCCTGGCGCAGGATCATCAGCATCAACGAGGTAGAGCCGCTGCCACCGGACACGGTCGCGCGACTGGCCGCGGCAGTGTTCGGCTTCGTGGACTTTCTGGCCTCGGTGTCGGCGGCCGGATACTCCGAGGCCCAGCTGCGGGGGGAGGAGATGCAGGCCAGGCAACGGGTCCGGCTGCTGCAACTGCTGCTCGACCAGCCGGCCACGGTGAGCGGCGCGATCGCCGAGCTGGCCGAGCAGGTGGGTTGGCCGCTACCGGCCGAGGTGGTGGTGATTGACGTCGCGGAGTCGGCCGACCTGGACGATCGCGGGCTGGCGGCCTTCGGTCGAGCCATGTTCGGGCCGGACGTGCTGGCCGGCCGGGTGTCGGCGGGATCGATCCTGCTGGCGCCAGCCCCGGCCGATACAACCCATCGAAGCAGGCTGGCTGCGGCCGAGCGGGTCGCTCAGGTCTGTGTGGGCTGCCCGGTTCCGCTCGCGCAGGCGCCGCAATCGCTGCGCTGGGCGCAGCTGGCCGCTCGGCTCGGTTCGGCCGGCGTGCTGCCGGGCAACCGATCGATCTTCTGCCAGGATCACCTGCCGACGCTGCTGCTGCACTCCGAGCGCGCGCTGCACGAGCAGTTGATCCGGCGCCGGCTCGGCCCGTTGCAAGAACTCAGCCCGGCCAAGCGGCTCAAGTACGCGAACCTGCTCTCGACCTGGTTGGAACTCGGGTGCACCCAAGGGGAGTTGGCCAGCGTGCTCAAGGTGCACCGGCAGACCGTGCACTATCAGGTGGGCCGGCTGCAGGCGATGTTTGGCGACCAGTTGCACGATCGGACAGCTCGGCTCGAGCTGACCCTGGCGTTGCGGGCAGCGCTGCCGGACTGGCAGGCCGACAGTCGATAGCAGCTGGCCAATGCATGCCGGTTCACACTAGCTGTGGGGCGGCCCGCAAGGGTCTCCGCATGGCCCATTTGGCTGGATCCAGGCGCCTAGCGCTCCTTGGCGCAGGCTGAGCTGGGTGTTCGGGCCGGAGATCATGCCGGTGATCAGCGGGTCGAGGTCCTGACCACCCGACTGGCAACCGGTGAACGCCGGAATGGTCGCGGTGCCGGCCAGCGGACCGCCGGTGAACAGGTTGTACGCCGGCGAATCGCCGTAGAGCAGCATGTGCATCGGAGTCTTGAGCTGGCAATGCGCGCCGACGTCCAGTGGTACCTGGTCGACGGTGACGTTGCTCAGGTGGAGTTGGACATCACCGCTGACCTTCGTCGGGTACACGGTGTAGGGAAAATTTGCCAGGCCATGGCCGAAGATCAGGAACGACACCGGATCGCCGGCCTTGTCGAAGGGCTGGACCAGTTGGACGGTCGCGGTCACCGGAATGCTGCCGAAGGCCAAGATAGCGGTCTGGATCGGCGGGAAGTAGCCGTACTTGCTCGGTGAGCCATTGGGGGAGGCC
>JBDSAN010000067.1:0-2951 GCA_039922115.1 Jatrophihabitantaceae bacterium | reverse complement strand
CGGCACCAGCTTCGCCAATACCGGCACCGCTCAGGTCAGCCGCGTCCGATCCGGTCGCCCGGGATCGCCTGCAACTACAGGTGACCGCCATGGTTTCCGGTGGCCGGTTGCAATGCGCCGGGCAACCGGAGAGGCAGCTGGCGCCAGCGTCACCGACGCGGCTGAGCGTGCTGCTGTCCAACACCGGCTCAGGTTTCCTGATCGCCGCCGAGAGTGCTTCGAGCAGCTAGTTGGCGACTGCCCAGCGCAGCGCGGCAGCCACGTCGGCATGCTGGAACCGGTAGCCGGACTCGAGCAACCGCTCCGGAATCACCCGCTGGCTGACCAGCGCGCCCTCGTCGGCGAACTCGCCGAGCGCGAGCCGGATACCGAAGGCCGGGGTCGGAAACCAGGACGGCCGATGCAGCACCTTGCCCAGCTCAGCGCTGAACTCGGCATTGCGAACCGGTTCCGGGCCGGTCAGGTTCACCGGGCCGGTCACCTGATCAGCGCTGAGCAGGTGCCGGATCGCGCCGACCTCATCGGCCAGGCTGATCCAGGACTGGTACTGCTGCCCGGATCCGAGCTTGCCGCCGATGCCCAGCTTGAACAGCGGGATCAGCCGCGCGAGCAGACCACCACCGGCGCTGAGCACCAGCCCGGTTCGCAGCGTGACCACCCGCACCCCGGCGTCGGCCGCTGGCTGGGCGGCCGCCTCCCAGCGCACCACCAGGTCAGCCAGGAATCCGTTGCCGGCGGCTGCCGATTCCGGTAGCGGCTGATCACCGCGCTCGCCGTAGTAACCGATCGCCGACGCGCTGATGAACGTGCTCGGGCGCTGATCAGCCGGCAACTGGGCGAGCGCGCCGGCCAGCGTGCTGGTCGGGCCCACCCGGCTGTCGAGCAGTTCGCGCTTGTACTGCGCGGTCCAGCGCTTGTCGCTGATGCCCGCGCCCGACAACCCGATCACCGCACCGAAGCCGCGCAGCACGTCCGGGTCGAGTTCGGCCCGATCCGGGTGCCACTCGATCTCGGTGCCGGTCCTGGCCGGCCGGCGGACCAGTGTGTGCACCAGGTGCTGGTGTGCGATCAGGTCCTGCGCGAGCGCCTTGCCCAGGAAGCCGGACCCGCCGGCGATGAGGACCTTCACGGTTGGCCGCCTGACCGTCCGGGCCGGATCAGTTCAGTCCCAGCGCCCGTTCGAAGGCACCGGCCTCCAGCCGGGACTTCATGGTGGTCAGGAACCGCGCGGCATCGGCGCCGTCAACGATCCGGTGATCGTAGGACAGCGCGAGGTAGACCATCGAGCGGATCGCGATGGTCTCGCCGAGGTTCGCATCCGAGATCACCACCGGCCGCTTCACCACCGACCCGGTTCCCAGGATGGCGACCTGGGGCTGGTTGATGATCGGGGTGTCGAACAGCGCGCCCCGGCTACCGGTGTTGGTCAGCGTGAAGGTGCCGCCGCCCAACTCGTCCGGGGAGACCTTGTTGGTACGGGTGCGCTCGGCCAGGTCGGCGATCTTGCGGGCAATGCCACCCAGGTTCAGGTCGCCGGCATTGTGGATCACCGGAACCAGCAGTCCCCGCTCGGTATCCACCGCGATGCCCAGGTGCTCGGCTTCGTGATAGGTCACCGTGTTGGCCTCGGTATCGACCGAGCAGTTGACGTTCGGGTGCTCCTTGAGCGCCTCGACCGCCGCGATCGCGAAGAACGGCAGGAAGGAAAGCTTCACGCCCTCGCGCCGCTCGAAGTCGGCCTTGGCGGCATCGCGTAGCCGCGCGATCCGGGTGACATCCACCTCGACCACGGTGGTGAGCTGGGCTGAGGTCTGCAGGGATTCCACCATCCGGGCCGCGATCACCTGGCGCAGCCGGGACAGCTTGACGGTCTGGCCGCGCAGCGCGAGGTCAGACCCAGCCTGGGCGGCCGGCGCGCTGCTGGCCGCTACCGGGGTTGCCGCGGCTGCTGCCGCGGGCGGTGCGGCGGCGGGTGGTGCGGCGGCCGCCTCGGCCTGTTGCTGGGCCGCCTCGCTCGCCGCGGACAGGACGTCGGACTTGCGAATCCGGCCGCCGACGCCGGTCCCGGTGAGCGAGTTCAGGTCGACTCCGTGCTCGCTGGCCAGCTTGCGCACCAGCGGGGTCACGTAGGTGCCGGCGACCTCGTCGTCATCGGCCGTGGCAGGGCTGGCCGGCGTCTGAGCGGGTGCTGCCGGAGCCGGTGCTGCCGGGGCTGGTCCGGTAGGCGCAGCCGCCGGAGCGGCTGCCGCTGGGGCAGCTGCCGGAGCTGCCGCCGCGGGTGGGGCCGGTGCCGCAGCGGCCGCGGGCTGCTCGACGGCTTGCGGGGCTGGCTCGGCGACCGGTTCGGCCGGCGCGCTGTCCTGGCCAGGCGCCGCTGGCTCGGCGTGCTGGCTCGGCGCGGGTTGCTCGGCTGCCGGCTGCTCGGCGTGGCTATCACCAGAATCAGAACCTGAGTCGGCTGCTTCGCCGGCCTCGCTGATGACGGCCAGTTCGACGCCGACCTCGACCGTCTCGTCCTCGGCCACCTTGATCGAGCTGAGGATGCCGGACGCGGGCGAGGGCACCTCGGTGTCGACCTTGTCGGTCGAGACTTCCAGTAGCGGCTCGTCGGCGGCTACCTCGTCGCCCTCCTGCTTGAGCCAGCGGGTAACGGTTCCCTCGGTAACGCTCTCACCGAGGCGCGGCATGGTCACTGAGACCGGCATGTTGTCTGGCTCCTTCTGCTGGTGATCAAAGGCCTACCGTGCTCGACTGGACAGCTGAGGACAACCGGCCGGTTGCCCGGCGGTCGGTCAGGCTGGCTCAGTCGTGCACGTGCAGCGGCTTGCCGGCGAGCAGCAGGTGTGCCTCGCCGATGGCTTCGGACTGGGTCGGGTGCGGGTGGATGAGCTGGGCGACCTCGCTGGGCAGCGCTTCCCAGTTGTAGATCAACTGCGCTTCGGCGATCAGCT
>JBDSAN010000066.1:0-5619 GCA_039922115.1 Jatrophihabitantaceae bacterium | reverse complement strand
GTACTGGCGGGCCTAGCATCCTATGTGTCGATCAAGTTCCTGACCCGCTGGTTCGAGACCCGGACCCTGACACCGTTCGCGATCTACAGCCTCGTCCTCGGTATCGGCTGCATCATCCGCTTCGCCTAACCCACCTCGCTCGCGAAACGGCTCGCGATGACCGCCGAAACACAATGCCCTCGACCGCCTGACGGTGATCCCGCCACGGACGATAACGCCCCAAGCGAGCGGACGCGTGGCGAGGGCAGCGGGAGTTATGCGGGCTGCGGTGACGGTCTTGTGTTTCTTGATCTTCGATCTGGGTGATGGGCGCGTTGATCCATGCGCCGTCGGGTAGGTCGAGGACCCTCGGGTCGACGATGCGGCTGGACCAGGGGCTTGCACGCGATGGAGCGAGGGCCTGGTGGCAGCCGGTAGGCCAGGTGCGGCACCGGCAAGTCCAATTGATTCTGGTGTGAACTCTGGCCAGTCACGGCGAACTGTTTCCCGCTCTCTCAAATGCGAGTACCGTCGCTGCCTGGTGGCCGCAGGAAGCGTGGCCAGCCTGCGTTACGCATTTCGACGCACGACACACTAGTCGTGGCAGTGACCGAACGAGGGCTATTGCGGTGTGGCTGCGGCGCACCAAACGCCCGACCCTCCCTTACTGTTACCGGCACGAACATCGGCAGTTGCCCTATCCGAGGCGCCACACCTGTGCTCGATCGGCGTGGACCCCACTCTGGCTTGAGGTGGTGGCACAGCCTGCTGGGGGCAGCCGGCGGTGTCACCACCTCGGGTGATAGGCCCAAGCTTGGCCATGTGCCGGCGGCAAGGGCGTTTACCCAACGTCATAGGCGAGAAATCCGATCATGTGACAAGCGAGCCGACCGTGCCCATGGATGATCCACCAGCCGCGCAGCGGCTTTCCAACGAGCAATGGCAGCTCGTTGCTCACCTCGTCGACAGCACCGGGTCACGCGGCGGCCGCCACCCCACTCACCCTCGGCGTCAAATACTCGAGGCAGTGCTGCACGTCCTGACCACAGAGTGCCCCTGGCGAGACCTGCCCAGCCAGTTCCCGCCATGGCGCACCGTCTACGGGTACCACTGCCAATGGAGCGCCGACGGCACCCTCCTGAAGGTCCGAACCGCACTAGCCGAAGCGGTACCCGCCGACTAGCACTCAGCGTGGCGGAGGGCACCACCAAGACTCGATCATGCTGCGGTACGAGGCGAAACTCGCCACGACAGCCCGAACCGACAGGGCACCTGCCCAGCCCGCCATGACCTTCGACTCTGTCAAACCCGGCGATCGCCAGTCCATGCTCGGTGCCCATGGGAGCCTGGCACTACCGCGTAATCGAGCAAAGCAACGGCACCTGGGCCTGCCGTCATGGCTCCGAGACCTTCGACCATCACCCATCGCGCCAGCAAGCCATCGAGCACACGCTTGAACTGGCCGCCGCACACCGCCCGGCAACGATCTACCAGCACCGGCTATTCGGGCAGCCGCGGATCATCGCCCGACTGGTCTCATGACCGTCGCTGCTGACTTGCGATAGGAGATTACTACCGGCTATTTGGTTTGGCCCGTCGTGAGCGGCAGCAGTGGCCGCATCTCACCACCGACTACTCAAGGTGAAATCGAGGGTCTATCGCGTAAACGGCACCTCTATGTCAAGCCGTGGCGGTCAGGGAGGAAACCAACTTGTTGAATCTGGGTGGAGTTCGTGGCCTGCAGCAGCCCCCATGATCTTCAAGGCTGTGGTCGGGTTCGCTCGGGAAACACCTGTCGCCCTGGTGGGCTGACTGTCAAACGGCTTGCGTCCCGGTCACAGCCGCCCGGTGGGAGTGGCTCGAGAGAGGTCTGCGACGCCCGAAGTTGGTCTGCCCTCCGACCGGATCCAAGGGATCATCGACCGGTTGGAGGAACGTCGGATGTCTGGTGTAGCTGAACGAGTTCTGCCCTCACAAGGCGTGGTGATCGCGGTGGATCCGCATAAGGCCTCGTGGACGGCCGTGGCGGTCACCGCGGGCCTGGCCCCGGCCGGCTCGATCCGGGTCGAGGCCAACCGCGCCGGCTATCGGCAGCTGCGACGCTCCGCCGCGGGTTGGCGCGATGTTCGGTGGGCGATCGAGGGCGCGGCCGGGTTGGGTGCGCCGCTGGCCGAACGGCTGCGTGAGGACGGGATCACTGTCACCGATGTGCCGGCCAAGCTGGCCCATCGGGTGCGGCTGCTCTCGACCGGGCACGGTCGCAAGAGCGATCCGGCCGATGCGCTCTCGGTCGGGATTGCCGCCTGGTCAGCGCCGGCGTTGCGGCCGGTGGAGATTGACCAGGCGATCGCTGCGCTGCGGGGCGGTGACCGAGCACCGCGATGACTTGGTCCGGACCCGAACCCAGCTGGTGAACCGGTTGCACGTGTTGCTGGTCAAGCTCGTCCCCACCGGGCTGACCGCTGAGTTGGCCGCCGAGGCGCTGCGCCGCGTCCGGCCACGCGACACCCTCGGGCGCACGTTGCGGGCGCTTGCCGTTGATCTGGTCGCCGAACTGCGCCGGCTGGACCGTCGCATCGCCGAGGCCACGCAGACACTCAGCGATGCCGTCGCGGCCTCGGGCAGCACCCTCACCGGGCTGCTCGGTATCGGTGACGTGGTGGCCGCCAAGATCCTGGCCCGCACCGGACCGGTCAGCCGGTTCCGGTCACCGGCCGCCTTCGCCTCCTACTGCGGCGTAGCACCGATCGAAGTCTCCTCCGGCGACGTCGTGCGCCACCGGCACTCCCGCGCCGGCGACCGCCAACTCAACTACGCCCTGCACGTCATGGCCCTGGCCCAGATCCGCTACGACGGTCCCGGGCTCAGCTACTACCAGCGCAAACGCGCCGCCGGCGAAAGCCACAAAGAAGCCATGCGCTGCCTCAAACGCCGTCTCGCCGACGTCGTCTACCGCACCATGATCAACGACTCGGTTTCCTCTCTGTCGCCAGCCGCTTGAGACAGAGAGGTGCCGTTTACTACACAGTCCCCGGCCTGTTGGTCGGCGGTCAAGGGTGTGTCGTCCGTTCCAGCAAGGCGATGGCCCTGTCCAGGGCGGCCCGGGCGGCGCGTAACTCGACCAGCAGATGCTCAGCTCCCGCGGCCCGTGGGGTGGTGGGGATGACCGAGACGCCGACGCCTTGCTGGGTCTCCAGCAGGCCTTCGCTGACGAGCAGCGTTTGCGCCTGGCGGATGGTGTTTAACCCGGCCACGGCGTAGTGCTGCTGCAACTGCTGGATCGAGGCTCCCGGCCGCCGCCGAGATCGATTAACCCTGAGGTCGTGGCTCTATGTGAAGTAGTCGGGTCGGCTGACGTAGGTGTCGGTGAGGAACATGACGCCGGCGGTGTCTTGGAAGAGGGTGCGTAGGCCGTCGAGGAGGGTGTCGGCTTTGTGGTCGGGGACGACGGTGATGAGTAGTTCGAGGGTGGCTTGTTGGTTGAACAGGAGGCGTCCTTGGTGGTAGCCGTGGTGGCCCAGGCCTGAGACGCCGGACAGGCTGGTGTAGCCGGTGGCTCCGGCGGTGCGGAAGAGGTCGTGGACGGCTGGGGCGTCGGCGCCGGTGACGACGACTTCGATTTTGGTCATTTTGGTGAGGTCGTCGCGGTTCATGCGGGGTTCCTTGTCTCGAGCGGGTGAGGGTGGGCGGCGGGTGGTTGGGTCGGGGTGCGACAGGGCTGCCACCCTGTCGGGGTTCGCAGGTGCCAGGCGCCGGTGGCGTCGTCGTGGGCGGTGAACGTGAGCCACTGGCCGTGGAGGAGTTCTTGCAGGATGGGGTTGCGGTCGATGATGGTGTCGGTGCGGTCGGTCGGTGCGTGGATGACGGTGAGCAGCCGCATGGGTTCGTGGACGAGGGTGTCGGCGGTGGCGACGGATTGCCAGGGCAGTCCGAGCTGGAGGTCGCCGGCGTGGCCCGATAGGACGCCGACGCCGCCGAGGACGTTGTGGATGGTTTTGGTTCCTGCTCCGAACACACCGGGGGCGACGGTGGAGAAGTAGTACTGGGAGTTGATCCAGTGAGCGACGACCAGGGGGGCGGTGAGGATCGTTTCCAGGGCGGCGCCGTCGGGGTCGTCTTGGTGCCGGTAGGAGTGCAGGAACACTCGGCGGTGCAGGTTGAGTCCGCGGGTGTGTGCGCGGGGGCCGATGATGAACGCGGCGTTGCCGGCCAGGCCCCATTCGGGGTAGGTCTGGGCCCAGTCGGCGGAGCGGGTTCCGGCGTGCCGGGCGCCCCGGCCTGGAGCCGTCCGGGCTCGACTGGGGGTCGCGGGTAGGTCGGCGCAGCGTTCGACGCTGAGCCTCTGCCCGGTCAGGGTCAGGTCGCGCCGAAGCTGTTCGAGGTCGTGGTGGTGGCTGGTGGGGGTGAGGTGGTCATCGAGGGTGGTGACGTGGTCGGTGGCGGTGTCGTGTTCGGCGGCGAGGAACCAGGTGTCGGTAGGGATGCTGATGCCGTGCGCGGCCAGTTCGGCGCGGACGGCGGGGTCGTTGAGGATGGCGGCGGCGGTGCGGGCGGTCGGTCCGCCGCGTTGCCCGCCGCAGGCGCCGCAGTCCAGTGCGGCCTGGTAGGGGTTGTTGGTGGTGGTGCTGCCGTGGGCGCAGAACACGACGAGGCGGGCGAAGTTGCGGGTGAGGCCCATCGTGGCCAGGGCGACGCGGGCGTAGTGGGCACGGTCAGCCACGGTGAGCGCGGTGCCGATGCTGATGTCGGTGGGTAGCGGTGGCGTGACGCGGCGGCGTAGCCGACGGGCAACCTTGGCGCTGCGTCGCGGGGCGAGCGTTTTGGCGGCGCTGAGCGGGCCGGCGACCCAGCCGGCGGCTTCGGCGAGCGCGAACGGGCTGAGCGGGTCGTCTTTGGCGTGGTGGAATCCGGTATCGGCGCCGGTGAGGGTTTGTAGCCCGTTCAGGTGGCGTCGCGCGGCGGCAGCGGTATCGAGGCGGGCATCGGCTGTGGTGGCGGGGGTTTCGGTCACGGCGAAGGCGGGTTGGATGAGGACGGGGCACAGGTCGCTGGGTGCGCCGTCGGCGAGGTCGGTGTAGCGGATGGGCATGGCGAAGAATCCGGCGAAACCGAGCGTCTCATAGTCGCCGAGGGCTTCCAGGTGCCGGCGCAGCCCTTCGGAGCGGGTGTCGATGCAACACACGAGCTGCGCCGGTGGCCGCGCGGCGGCCATCGTGGATTCCGCGGCGGCTGTGCTGGTCGGTGGGGTGGCGGGTGCAGGGGCCGAGTCGGGGGTGCGCGCGGGCGGCGCGCCGGGGCCGGGGAGCAGCGCGGTGAGTAGGTCGGCGCGGTAGTGGTGTTCGAAGGCTTCCAGCCACACCTCCCCCCGGTCGGTGGCGGGCAGGGTGGTCAAGGCCCGCGCGACAGCGGCCAGCTCCGGCGCTGAGGGTCCCTCGATGCCGAGTGCGGTGCATGCGGTCGCGGCGCGGGCGGCGAGTCCGGCGGGGCGGACCGCGGAGTTGGGTGTGGCGGTGGTGGCGGGCACTTGCGGCCGGTCGTGTCCTACCAGTAGGAGCGTTTCGTAGGTGAGCCGGAGGGCCAGGTAGTCCAGCAGATCGATCCGGGCGGGGGCTTGATGTCCGCCGTGTTCGCTGTGCCAGC
>JBDSAN010000065.1:0-4514 GCA_039922115.1 Jatrophihabitantaceae bacterium | reverse complement strand
CGTAGGCATCGAGCAGGCCGGCGGCGATCGGGGTGTCCGGATGCCGGACTGCCAGGTGCAAGCCATCGAAGAGCCGCGACATCCACACGTGGCTGTCGTCTGCCTCGGTAACCTGTCCGATGGTGATGGAGTTCCACTCCTGGTAACGCTGGGCGCCGGGCAGCTTCCGGTAATCGGTATAGGAAACCATCGAGAACAGGTCGCGCCGGGTGATCTGGAAGTCCTCGCCGAGCAGTTCGATCATGCGCAGTGCCGGATAGCCTGCCATGCCGACGGCGCTGGCGACGCTGGCCTTGGCCCGCGCCAGCACTTCGGTGAAGTTCGCGGCACCGGCCAGGCTGAACTCCACCGGAGCGCAGGTGATGAACCAGCCCATTGCCGGCTGCAACTCAGGTTTGTGCCTGGTGTGCAGCGGGGTGATCGTCCGGAATTCCTGCTGGCCGGTCATCTCCTGCACGGCGATCGCCATCGCGGCCAGCAAACCGGCGAACATGCCGCCACCTGCCGCGCGGACCAGGCTCTCGAACGCTGCCGCGCCTTCAGGTGACAGCAGCAGGCGGTTGTGCACCCGCTGCGGCCAGGCCTGTCCGGTCTGCACGCCAAGATCGATCGGAAAGGTCGGTGCCGTTCCGCCGCAGGCTGCGATGAACTCGCGCCAGACCTCGACGGCTGGATCGTCAGCGGCAACCGACTCGCCGGCTGCTCGCTCGGCCAGGCAGTGCTCGCGAAAGCTGCCGATCTCTGGCAGGGCAGGTGCCTCGTCCTGCAGGATCGCCTGGTAGGTGGCCTGCAGCTCCCAGACCGCCAACGCCAGCGAGTAGCCGTCGCCGGCGACATGATCGAGCGCCACGAAGACGGTCGATCTGCTCGGCCGGCTGATCACTCCGACGACGAGCGCCGGCCAGGCGAACGGGTCGATGCTGCCGGCGAAGCGCGCTTCGAGGTGGGCGTGCAACTCCTCGACCTCGGCGAAGTCCCGAACCGGCCCGCGTTGCAGGGCTATCGCCTCAGCCGGCAAAGTGAATCGCTGAACCTGCTGGTCCTGCCAGCGGAATCCGCCGCGCAGCGTCTCATGCCGGCGCAGCCACGAGCTGAAGGCCTGCCCGAGCGCATCGAGGTTAGCCGGCCCATCGATCTCGAAGGCCACCCCGATCCATGGGTTGCCGGGCAGGCCCGTTTGCGCGGCAACCAATGCCGATTGCAGGTGTAATTGCTGGTTGTACGACAGTGGCTCCGGGTCGGTCGGGGCCGATCGCGCGGCGGCAGCGGTGGCGGGATCGACCGTCCACTCGGTGACCTGGCCGGGAGCGGGACGGAAATCAAGGAAGGAAATCGGTTTCATTGTTAGAGAACCCATTCGATCGTGTGCGAGCAGTGGCCGGTGCGAACCACCTGCACAGGTCTACTGGCCCTGAGTGAACGGACGATTACGGGCAGTAGCGATCGTTAGAAAGCTCACGATTTCGCCAGCGCGTGTCGGACATCAGACGGCCAGCTGCGTCCGGGTGCCCGAGGCCGTGGCTGCGCTGACCTGTGCCTGGCCGATGAGGAGCGCGCGGGCCTCAGGCGGCTACGTGTGCTGGGACGGTCCTAGGTCGGGCAGCTGTGCGCGCGGTCGGCTGGGGAGCGCGTTATCCGAACCGGAGCCGATCTGAGAGACTGTGGACGGCGGGACGCGGTACCTGGGACTTTCGGGTTCGCCAGGTTTCTCCGCATCCCAGGGCCTCTAGCTCAATGGCAGAGCTGCGGACTTTTAATCCGTAGGTTGTGGGTTCGAGTCCCACGGGGCCCACCATTGCTGGCTTCTCGCAGGCCAGGCCACGACGAGTGCCCGCTTAATGCCCGGAAATGGATTGAAGCTGGCCTCCGTCGCCCGGCTTCACCGAGTTCGCGCTTCCGCCCTGACGGCAACGACGAACCGCGCCCGTGCGCCCGGATCGCCGATTCTGTGCGGTCACCCGGGCGTAGTTGGCCCGTCGACCAGCGGCGTCATGAAGAGGTTGGTCGACCTAACGGTTCCTTGAGTGTGTGACAACTCTGATGCCTAGGAGCAGCAACATATGTAGCGGTCCCGCCCAGTGACCGAGCGAGCTGTACCGAACTGTGCACCTAACCGCTCTACGATCACTGCCATGGGAACGTCGGATGTCATTTCCGCCGGGTCAGGATTGTTGTCCCTGGTGGCGATCGTGGTTTCTGTCCTGGTGGCTCGAAGTCAGAGCCAACTCGCTCGCCGTGAGCAGCTGTTGCCGGTCGTGAGCGAGATTCTGCGCGAAGCCGTCGCTCCAGAGTTCAGGGCCAATCGGAATTTCATCGTGGACCAACTGGCAGTCGACCATCCGCAGCATTTCGACGGCATGCGTGGACTGCCCCCTGACGCGTCCAATCGTGCCCGGCACGTTATGTCGTACATGAACAACGTCGGGCTCCTGGTTGCCAACGAGTCCATATCCGCTCAGCTTGTATCCAGCGTGATGGGCGGATCGGTGGTTAACGTCTGGGCGGCCGTTGCCCCCTATGTCTACGCCGAGCGGGTCCTCCGAGGAGATGACCCGAACTACTACGGCTACCTCGAGCATCTAGCCGTCACAGTGCACGAGATCGGCCCGGACAAACTCGCGACCGAGCTGAAGCTTCGGAAGTGGCCACCAGAAACGGCTGCTCGCTAACCGCCAGGCGAGGAGTCATTTCGTCGGTCCGCACCGGTCGGCCGAGCGGTCAACTCGGCAGCGGTCGACAGGCCATCCACTGCTGTAGGCCGCCTCTCCTGGGCCGACCACATCTGAGGCGCTGCTGGACATCGGGCGGCCGCGACCGGCGAATTAGTTGTGGCCCGGACCATCGAACGTGGAGCCAACCCGGTCCTCGCTCGGTATCAGCCGCCATTTTGGTTGGACGTCCCCAGCTCCTTGGCCCAGTCATCCAGATATGATCAAGCGGGCAGATCGGCCTATCTGCGCGCCACACCACCGCCCGCCCGATGCGAGCAGATCGACGGATTTTGCGCGCCATTTAAGGTCGCTTGTACGACCTCCAGTCCGGCGCGCTAGCCTTGGGAGTCGCGCGCAGCCGTTTCTCGGCGGCGGCTCGGGCACTCATCGGCAATGGCGCCGATCCGCAGCTTGCGAACAAGCGCGGTTCCACGCCTTTGCACCTGGCCGTTCAGAACACCGGCAAAAGCAATTCCGGCTCGCCAGTATCCCACGACGAGCAGCGCCGAATCATCGCCCTGCTCTTGGCTCACGGCGCGAGACCGACCGACCTCGACCACCACGGCAAGTCCGTCGCGGCGGCGGCAACCAACGACAGCATTCGCCAACTGCTCGGTGTTGATTGATACCAATGGGCCGGCCGTCAGCGCCCGCCGTACAGCACGACTGCGGAGCGGTCCTGGCCGGTGCCGACCGAGGGACGCTGGCTGTGGTCGCTGGCGGTGACGATGCCGACCACCGTGGCGCCGATGAGCAGGACGCCGAGGGCGGCGGTGAGCAGATATGACATGACGGCGGTGAGCGGAGAAGGCATGACAGGGGCTCCGTTAGGAATCAGCGGGTAGCCGGGGCCACGGTGGCCGGCTGCGGTACGGCCAACTGGAGGAGCCCGGCGATCCCGGCGTTCTCCTTCGCGGCGATGTTGCCTCTGGTTGGGTCGGTGACCTCGCTGAGGACACCGGAAACTACGGCGGCGGTGACGTCCCAGCTGAATTCCGCGGCGTATACCCGGGCATGGCGTCCGAGAACGGCGCACCGCTCGCGGTCGGCGAGCAGGTTGGCCAGAGCGGCGGTGTAGGCGTCCTGGCCGCCGTCGACCAGCACCCCGGTCTGACCGTCGAGGATCGACTCGGCCAGCCCGCCCGCCCTGCTGAAGGCGACCGACGGTGTGCCGTGCGAGGCGGCCTCCACCACCGAAAGTCCCCAACCCTCCTTCACGCTGGGCACCGCGCCGACCCAGGCCTGGGCGAGCAGATCGGCTTTGGCCTGCTCGTCGACGAACCCATGAAGGGTCACGATGTCCTCGACGCCGAGCCTGCGAGCCAGCGCGGCGAGTTCGTCGGCCCACCAGCCCTGGCCGACGACATCGACCTGGAGATCCGGGAAGCGCTCGCGCAGCGCCGACGCCGCGCGGATCACGATCTCGACGCGCTTGTGCGGGACCAGCCGACCCAGCACCACGACGCGCGGTGTGACGGAGCGGGCCGCCTTCGAGGGCACCGGCTCCGGCGTGCCGTTGTAGGCGACGCTAACGCGGCCGGGATCGATCCCGAGCCCGGCCAGCTCAGCCCGGGTGCACTCGCTGACCGTCACGTACCGCGATCGGCGATAGACCCGAGGCGCCACCCGCGACTCGAGCAGCCAGCCGAGAATACCCAGCCTGCCAAAGATGATCGGCCACTGCTCGCGGTGCACATGGTGCAGCAACACCACGACCGGCTTGCGGGTAACCAGCCGCGACAGCCAGGGCAAGCCGTTCTGCACGTCGACCACGACGTCCGGACGGACCTTGCCGCACAACAA
>JBDSAN010000064.1:0-9484 GCA_039922115.1 Jatrophihabitantaceae bacterium | reverse complement strand
GCTGGATGCACACCGGCGACCTGGCAGCGATGGACGCCGAGGGTTACCTCAGCATCGTCGGTCGCAGCAAGGACATGGTGATCCGGGGCGGGGAGAACATTTACCCGCGCGAGATCGAGGAGTTCCTGTACTCCCACCCCGAGATCGAGGACGTCCAGGTGGTCGGGGTGCCGGATGAGCGCTACGGCGAGCAGCTGCTGGCGGCCGTGCGGCTCAAGGCCGGTGCGAGCCTGACCGAGGACGGCGTGCGCGACTATTGCAAGGCCAGCCTGGCCCATTACAAGGTGCCGCGCTACGTCCAGTTCGTCGCCGAGTACCCGATGACGGTGACCGGCAAGATCCAGAAGTTCAAGATCCGTGACGAGGCGATTCGGACGCTGGGGCTGTCCGCGCCGCAGTAGGCTCGCACGGTGCCTGCCGATGACCTGACCCTGCTGACGGGCCGTGCGCATCGCGCGCTGGAACCGTTGCATTCGTTGACCTACTTCGCTCCGGAGACCGAACAGGCGCTGGTCGCGGTCGGCGTCCGGCCCGGCCGGATGTGCTACTTCGCCGGCCGCTCGGCGCCGATGGGCGCGGTCGGCGCTGGCGTGGTGGCGGCCACCTTCTACAACTTCAAGCCGGAACTGGTCGCTCGCCATATTCCCCGGGCCTGGACGCTGGCCAGCCCGGAGCAGGTGGTGGCGGCCCGGTTCGAGGCAGTGGACCAGGCGCTGGTCAGGTTGCTCGGCGCTGAGCTGCTGGCCGCCGATCAGGTTCGCGAGACGGCGGCGCTGGCCCGAGCCGCGATTGAGGGCGTCGAGGGCGCCGGCCGGCCGTTGTACGCCGGGCACGCCGAACTGGCGTGGCCGGAGCAGCCGCACCTGCAGCTGTGGCATGCGATCACGCTGCTTCGCGAGTATCGCGGCGACGGGCACCTGATGGCGCTGGCCGGACACGGCCTCAGCGGCATCGACGCGATCGTCAGCCACACCGCCACCGGGCGCGGCTTCACCGAGGCGGCCGCGCAACGGCTGCGTGGCTGGACCGATGAAGAATGGGCTGATTCGATAAGCCGATTGCGCGATGCTGGATTGATCGAACCGGACGAGCTCGCGCTGACCGATGCCGGTCGAGCGCTACGCCAGCAGGTCGAGGACGACACCGATCGGCTGGCGATGGCGCCGTACCGGCAGCTCGGTGCCGGCCGCACTGAGCAGCTGATCGAGCTGGCCAAGCCGCTGAGCCGGGCGGTGGTGGCCAACGGGGCCTTCCCGCCCGGAGTGTTCACCACCCGGTGAGCGCCGCGCAGCCCGATCACCGGCAGGGCCCGCAGACCGCGTTCGTCCTCGGTGGCGGTGGGGTGCTCGGCGCAACCCAGGTCGGCATGCTGCGCGCGCTCATCGAGGCAGGCGTCCAGCCGGACCTGATCCTGGGCACCAGCGTCGGCGCGCTCAATGGCGCGCTGCTGGCTGCGGACCCGAGCATCGCCGCGGTCGACGAGCTGGCCGCGCTGTGGGGTGACCTGGCCGCATCCGAGGTTTTCTCCGGCTCGATGCTGGGACGGGCGCGCACCCTGCTCACCCAGCGCACCCACCTGCATCCCTCGACCGGATTGCGGGAGATGGTCGAGACGCACCTGGCGGTGTCCAACATCGAGGATCTACCGGTGCCGTTCCAGTGCGTGGCAGCCAGCATCGAACGCGCCAATTCGCACTGGTTCACCAGCGGATCGGTCACCGACGCGGTGCTGGCCTCGTGCGCGGTGCCGGGGCTGTTGCCGCCGGTCGAGATCGACGGCGAGCACTTCATGGACGGCGGCCTGGTGCATTCCATCCCGGTCGGTCGAGCGGTCGCGCTGGGCGCCCGGCAGATCTACGTGATGCACGTCGGGCGGGTCGAGCAGCCGCTGCAGGTGCCGCGCTGGCCCTGGCAGGTCGGCCTGGTCGCCTTCGAGATCGCCCGCCGGCACCGGTTCGTCGAAGAGATGGCCAGCGTGCCGGCCGAGACCGAGGTGCACGTGCTGCCCAGCGGTGATCCGGAGACGCCGCTGGTGAGCTTGCGCTACCGCGACTCGTCCCGGGTGTCCCGGCGGATCGAACTCGGCTACGCGGCGGCAACCGAATACCTCGCCCGGCAGGCCCGTCCGCAGGGCTCACGGTGACCGCAGGGCTGCCGCCCAGACCGATCCGGCGGGCAGTGCTCGATCCGATCTACCTGCCGCTCGCGCTGGTGCTGGCAGCCACCTTCGGCATCGTCGCGGTGCTGGCCCGGCTGATCGATCAGCTGCGGCGGCTGGTGCTGCGCCGGCCAACCCGAGGCCGGGTCTGGCGGCTTGCCACGCTGGCGGCTGGCTACCTGCTGCTGGACCTGATCATGGTGGTGGGCAGCTTCTGGCTCTGGCTGCGCGCACCGCTACCCGGGCGGCGGCAAGCTGAGCAGTGGCGGGCCGAGCACGTGCGGTTGCTGCGCTGGGTGCTGCGCTGGCTGTTCGCGATCGCCGGTCGAACCCTGCGGTTCACGGTGCTGCTGGACGAGCCGGTCAGCACGCCGCCGGCCGGCTCACCGCCGCTGCTGGTGCTGGCCAGGCATGCCGGTCCGGGCGACTCGTTCACCCTCGTCCACCTGATTGCCAGCTACCTGGGACGGTGCCCGCGGGTGGTGCTCAAGGCGGCCCTGCAATGGGATCCGGGCCTGGACGTGCTGCTCAACCGGCTGTCCTGCTGCTTCCTGGCCTCGGCGACCGGGGCCGGCGAGGACCGCACCGAGCAGCTGTCCGCACTGGCCGCCGGCTTGGCCGCCGACGATGCGCTGCTGCTGTTTCCCGAAGGCGGCAACTGGACCCCGCGCCGGTGGCAGCGAGCGATCCGGCGACTGCGGCGGCAAGGCCGGCGGGCTCGGGCCGAGCAGGCAGCGCGCAATCAGCACGTGCTGCCACCGCGGCCGGGCGGGACGCTGGCCTGCCTGGCCGCCCAGCCGGGCGCCGACGTACTGGTGGTGGCCCACACCGGCCTCGCTGACCTGGTCAGCCCGGCCCAGATCTGGCGCGCGTTGCCGCTGCTGGACCGGCACATGCTGATCGGGTGGTGGCGGCTTCCGGTGGCCGCGCTGCCGGCCGGCGACAGCGGCCGGGCCGACTGGCTGGACGAGCAATGGCAGCTGGTGGACGGCTGGGTCGCTGCCCATTCAACAAGCTGATACATACTGCAAGCGTCCCCGGATCGTTAGCCGGGCCGACCGGTTCGCCGCCGGCGACCTGAACTGAAGGAGCGTGCAGATGCCGACTCGTACCGCCCGTACCGCCTGGAACGGCAACCTGGAACAAGGTTCTGGCCAAGTTGAGCTCACCAGTTCGCAGGTCGGCACCTACGAGGTGTCCTTTCCCAAGCGCGCGGCTGACGATGCCGGCGGCACCACCAGCCCGGAGGAGTTGATCGCGGCCGCGCACTCGTCCTGCTACGCGATGCAGCTGTCGGCACTGATTGCGGCGGCCGGTGGCACGCCGCAGTCGCTGGACGTGCAGGCCGACGTCTCGCTCGGCGCGGATCCGGCCGGTGGCTTCCGGCTGACCGGGATCAAGCTGACCGTGCGCGGCGAGGTGGACGGCCTGGATGCGGACGGTTTCGCCAAGGCGGCGGCTGATGCCAAGGCCGGCTGCCCGGTCAGCAAGGCACTCACTGGCGTCGAGATCACCCTGGACGCAGCACTGGAAACCTGACTCAGCCGATGACGCCAGCCGCGCGCAGCTCGGTCAGCCGAGCGGCCGGGTAGCCAAGCTCGGTCAGCAGTTCAGTGGTGTGCGCGCCGAGCTGCGGTGGCTCGGCGGCCAGCTCGGCCGGCGTGCCACCGAACCTCGGGGTCGGGCCGGCCACCGTGACCCCGGCCGACTGCTGGTAGCTGGCCCTGCCCTGGTTGTGCGGGTGTTCGGGAGCTTCGGCCAGCGTGAGCACCGGCGCCACGCAACCGTCCAGCGGTTCGAGCAGCGCCGCCCACTCGTCCCGGCTGCGGGTGCTGAAGATCGAGCCGAGCAACTCGGCCAGCTCGGCATGCTTGCCGGGGTCATACGGGGACGGGGTGCTCGCCGGGTCGAGGCCGAGGGCGGCCAGCAGGATCGCCCAGAACTTCGGTTCGAGCGCACCGACCGCGACGAACTTGCCGTCCGCGCAGGGGTAACAGCGGTAGTTCGGGACGCCGCCGTCGAAGATGTTGGCCGCCCGCCGATCGTGCCACAAACCGTGCCCGTGCAGGGTGCGGACCATGGTGGCCAGGTAGGCCGCGCCGTCAGTCATCGATGCATCAACCAGCTGGCCGCGGCCGGTGCCGCGCGCGCTGAGTACCGCCGCCAGCAGGCCCACCGCCAGCGACATCGCGCCGCCGCCGAAGTCGGCCAGGTAGTTGGCCGGCGGGCTCGGTGGGCCTTCGGCGGCCCCGATGCCGTGCAGCAGCCCGGCTATCGCCAGGTAGGTGATGTCGTGGCCGGCCCGGTCGGCCAGCGGCCCGTGCTGACCCCAGCCGGTCATCCGGCCGTACACCAGCTTCGGGTTGCGGGCCCAGACCTGATCCGGCCCGAGCCCCAGCCGCTCAGCAACGCCGGGCCGGAATCCCTCGATCAACACGTCACATCCGGCGGCCAGCTCCAGCGCTATCGCAGCCCCGGCCGGCTGTCGAAGGTCCAGCGCGATCGAGCGGCGGCCCCGTCCGAGTGGCCCGGTCGCACCGACCGGCAAGCTGGCCAGCGGATCGTCCCCGCCGCTGACCCGGTCGATCCGGATCACCTCCGCACCCAGGTCGGCTAGCAGCATGCCGGTGAACGGCACCGGTCCGATCGCCGGTAGCTCGAGTATCCGAAGGCCGACCAGCGGACCTGCCATCGCGCTCAGAACCCCATTCCGCGGCCGATGATCTCTTTCATGATCTCAGTGGTGCCGCCGTAGATGGTCTGCACCCGGCTGTCCAGGAACGCCTGCGCGATCGGGTACTCGCTCATGTAGCCGTAACCGCCGTGCAATTGCAGGCAGCGGTCGGCGACCTTGGTCTGCAGCTCGGTAGTCCACCACTTGGCCATCGCGGCGGTCGGGATGTCGAGGGTGTCGCCGTCGGCGTGGTCGGTGATGCACCGGTCGACGAAGGTGCGCGCGATCTGCACCTCGGTCGCCAGTTCGGCAAGCAAGAACCGGTTGTGCTGGAAGCTGCCGATCGGCTTGCCGAACGCTGTCCGGTTCTTGCAGTAATCGATGGTCAATTCGAGCATCGACTCGGCGGCGGCCACCGCGACCGTCGCGATCGTCATCCGCTCGCGGACCAGGTTCTCGATCAGGTAGCGGAAGCCCTGGCCCTCATCACCGAGCAGGTTGGCCACCGGCACCCGGGCGTCGGTGAAAAACAGCTCGGCGGTGTCCTGCGCCTTCAGCCCGATCTTGTCGAGGTTGCGGCCGCGCTCGAAGCCAGGGGTGCCCCGCTCGACCACCATGAGCGACAGCCCACCGGCGCCCTGGGACGGATCGGTCTTGGCTGCAACCAGCACCAGGTCGGCAAGAATACCGTTGCTGATAAAGGTTTTCTGGCCATTCAGCAGGTAGTGATCGCCGTCGCGGACCGCGGTGGTACGGATCGCCTGCAGGTCGCTGCCGGCACCCGGCTCGGTCATTGCAATCGCGGTGATCAGCTCGCCGGAGCAGAAGCCGGGCAGCCAGCGCTGCTTCTGCTCATCGGTGGCCAGCCGGCGAAGGTACGGTTCGATCAGGTCGTTGTGCACCGGAAAGCCGGGCCCGGAGGCGCGGGCCTTGGTGAGCTCCTCATCCAACACCACGTTGAACCGGAAGTCGGCGTTGCCCCCGCCGCCATAGGCCTCGTCCACGGCCATGCCGAGCAGGCCCTGCTTGCCCGCCTCCAGCCAGAGCCCGCGATCGACCTGCCCAGCCTCGACCCAGGCCTGGTTGTTGGGCGCGATGTGCTTGTCGATAAAGGCTTTGCAGCTATCTCGGAAGGCCTCGTGCTCGGCGTTGAACAGGTTGCGGGCCAGTGCCATCAGAAACTCTCGCCGCTCTCGGCCCGCTTGCGCAGCGATGGCGTGGGTGCGAACCGGTCGCCGAAGCGCTCGGTGAACTCATCGGCCCGCGCCACGAAGCCGGCGATGCCGCCGGGGTAGCCGCTGATGTACTGCAGCACGCCGCCGGTCCACGGCGGGAAGCCGATGCCCATGATCGAACCGATATTGGCGTCCGCGACCGTGTTCAGCACGCCCTCGTCGAAGCAGCGCACTGATTCGATGGCCTCGGCGAACAGCATCCGCTCACCGAGCTCGTGCAGGTCGATGCTCGACGGATCGCCGACGGTCGGGAACTCGGTTGCCAGGCCGGGCCACAAGCCGGTTCGCTTTCCATCGGTGTAGTCGAAGAATCCGGCACCGCGTAGCCGTCCCGGCCGGCCGAGTTCGACCATCCGATCGACGACCGCCTCACCGGGATGGGCCGGGTAGCTGCCGCCGGTCGCCTCGATCGCGTCCCGGGTCTCGTTGCGGATCTTGACGAACAGTTCCATGTTCAGCTCGTCGGTCAACTGCAATGCGCCAACCGGGTAGCCGGCCTGGGTGGTCGCCTGCTCGATGCTTGCCGGGTGCACGCCCTCGCCGAGCATGGCCAGCGCTTCATTGACGAAAGTACCGATCACCCGGCTGGTGAAAAAGCCCCGGCTGTCGTTCACCACGATCGGGGTCTTCTTGATCTGGGCGGCATAATCCAGCGCCCGAGCCAGCGCCTCGTCGCTGGTCTGCTCGCCCCGGATGATCTCCAGTAGCGGCAGCTTGTCGACCGGCGAGAAGAAGTGCAGGCCGATGAAATCCTGCTTGCGCTGCACGCCGCCGGCCAGCGAGCTGATCGGCAACGTCGAGGTGTTCGAGCCGAGCAGCGCGTCCGGCGCCAGCACCGACTCCACCTCGCCGAACACCTTGCGCTTGAGCTCGGCGTTCTCGAAGACTGCCTCAACCACCAGGTCGCAGCCGGCCAGGTCGGCCACCTCGCCGGTCGCGGTGATCCGGGCCAGCACCTCGTCGCGCTGGGCTTCGGTGAGCTTGCCCCGGCTGATCGCCTTGTCCAGCAGCTTGCGCGAGTAGTCCTTGCCCTTCTCGGCGGCCTCGGACGTGACGTCCTTGAGCACCACCTCGATGCCGTTTCGCGCTGATACATAGGCGATTCCAGCGCCCATCATGCCGGCACCGAGCACCGCGACCCTGGTCGCCGGCCGCGGCTCGTGGCCGGCCGGCCGGCTGCCGCCGGCGTTGATCGAGTTCAGGTCGAACCAGAAAGCCTGAATCATGTTCTTGGCTACCTGGCCGCGGACCAGGTCGGTCAGGTAGCGTGTCTCGATCCGCAGCGCGGTGTCGATATCGACCTGGCTGCCCTCGACCGCCACGCACATGATGTGGTGCGGCGCCGGCATCGGCGCGCCCTTGAGTTGCTTGCGCAGGTTGGCCGGAAACGCCGGCAGCATCGCGGCAAACTTAGGGCTGGACGGCGTGCCACCGGGAATCTTGTAACCCTGTCGGTCCCAGGGTTGGCTCGGCTCCGGATTTGCCGCGATCCAGGCCAGGGCCTTGCCGATCAGGTCGTCGGCGTCGGCTGCCAGCTCGTCGATGATGCCGATCTCCAGCGCCGCGGCCGGCTTGAGCCGTTGACCCTGCAGCAGCACCTTCATCAGCGCGTCAGCGATGCCCAGCATCCGGACGGTCCGCACCACGCCGCCGCCGCCGGGCAGCAGGCCGAGGGTTACCTCGGGCAGCCCGAACTGGATCTTGGGGTTGCTCAGACTGATCCGGTGATGGCAGGCCAGCGCGATCTCCAGGCCGCCACCGAGCGCGGTGCCGTTCAGCGCGGCAACGACTGGCCGCCCGAGCAGTTCCAGCCGGCGCAGGTTGGCCTTGAGTGCCTGGGCGTGCTCGAAGAACTGCTCGGCGGTGTCGTCGGTGACCTTGCTCAGCAGCCGCAGGTCGCCACCGGCGAAGAAGGTGCTCTTGGCCGAGGTGATGATCACGCCGGTCAGGTTTTCCTTTTCGGCATATAGCCGATCAACGGTAGCCGCCAACGAGTTCTGGAAGGTCTCATTCATCGTGTTGGCCCGCTGGTCGGGATCGTCCATGGTGAGGGTGACGATGCCGTCGGTGGCCTGGGCCCAGCTGATCATGTTCTTGTCCGTCATCAGATCCGCGCTTTCGCTTGCAGTAGCTTCAGGTTCAGGTGGTTGCCTTGCGCTGGGCGGCTCATCACACACGCTCGATTCTGCCCGCCAGCACCGGGTGGTTGCCTTGCGCTGGGCGGCTCATCACACACGCTCGATAATGGTTGCGACGCCCATGCCGCCACCGACACACAAGGTGGCTAGGCCGTAGCGCAGTTCGCGCCGTTCCAGCTCATCGATCAGGGTGCCCAGGATCATCGCGCCGGTCGCACCGAGCGGGTGCCCGAGCGCGATCGCGCCACCGTTGACGTTCACCTTCTCGGCCGGGACGTCCAGGTCGCGTAAGAACTTCAACACCACCGCTGCGAAAGCCTCGTTGACC
This sequence comes from Jatrophihabitantaceae bacterium, assembly GCA_039922115.1. Classification (GTDB taxonomy): domain Bacteria; phylum Actinomycetota; class Actinomycetes; order Mycobacteriales; family Jatrophihabitantaceae; genus Jatrophihabitans_A. Next base: position 951 of record JBDSAN010000064.1, on the reverse strand, counting down.
TCGAACAGGTCGATCTCGTCGATGCTGAGGCCGGCCTTGGCCAGCGCCTTGCGGGCCGCCGGTGCCGGCCCGGTGAGCATGATGGTCGGTTCCTCGGCGACCACGCCGGTGGCCACCACTCGGGCCCGTGGGGTTAGCCCGAGGTCGCTGCCAGCCTGCGCGCTGCCGATCAGCATCAACGCGGCGCCGTCCACGATGCCCGAGGAATTGCCTGCGGTGTGCACATGATTGATCTTCTCCACCCAGTGGTACTTCTGCTGGGCTACCGCGTCGAAGCCACCCATGGTGCCCATCCCCTCGAACGAGGACGGCAGATTAGCCAGGGTTTGCAAGGTGGTTCCCGCGCGAGGAAATTCGTCGCGGTCGAGCACGGTGAGCTGGCTACGATCCCGGACCGGGATCAGCGACCGGCTGAACGCCCCGTTGGCCTGGGCCTTGGCCGCCTTGGTCTGCGAATCGACCGCGAACGAGTCGACTGCCTCGCGATCGAATCCCTCGATGGTTGCTATCAGATCGGCGCTGATGCCCTGCGGCACGAAGCTGGTCGCGTACGACGTTTCCGGGTCCATCGCCCAGGCGCCGCCGTCCGAACCCATCGGAACCCGCGACATCGACTCGACGCCGCCGGCCAGCAGCAGATCCTCCCAGCCTGAACGCACCTTCTGGGCAGCGAGATTGACCGCCTCCAGCCCGGACGCGCAGAACCGGTTCACCTGCAGCCCGGCACCGGAACGTTCCAGCCCGGCTGCCAGCGCCGCGGTACGCGCGATCACCGCGCCTTGGTCGCCGACCGGTGACACCACGCCGAGCACCACGTCCTCGATCCGGCCCGGATCCAGGCTCGGGTTGCGGCGGCTGATCTCTTCGATCAGGCCGACCACCAGCGAGACCGGCTTGCTCTCATGCAGCGATCCGGTCTGCTTGCCGCGCCCGCGCGGGGTGCGGATCGCG
>JBDSAN010000063.1:0-7864 GCA_039922115.1 Jatrophihabitantaceae bacterium | reverse complement strand
GCCGACGAGGCCGTCTACGCCAAGCTGGACGCGACCGCCCGCACCGTCGGTGAGCTTGCCTCCAAGGCGCTGACCGAGCAGGGCGTTGTGCACCAATTGGCTTATGCCGGCAACCTGTTCTCGATTTTCTTCACGGCCGAGCCGGTGGCCAACTTCGAGCAGGCACAGGCCACCGAGACCTACCGGTACGGCCCGTTCTTCCACTCGATGCTCGCTGCCGGGGTGTACCTGCCGCCGAGCGCCTTCGAGAGCTGGTTCGTCACCGCCGCCCACGACGACACCGCGCTGTCGATCATCGCCGACGCGCTGCCGGCCGCGGCCAGGGCGGCGGCAGCAGCCGAAGCCAACCCGCGATGACTGAGCCAAGCGCTGGTCAACGCACCACCGTGCACTTTCTGCGGCATGGCGAGGTATTCAACCCGGACAAGGTGCTGTACGGCCGGCTGCCCGGCTTTCGGCTCTCGGCGGCCGGGGTCGAGATGGCCGAGCTGGCCGCGAAGTGCTTGGCCGGCCGGCCGATCAGCCAGCTGGTCGCCTCGCCGCTGCAACGCGCTCAGGAAACCGCTGGCCCGCTGGCCGAACAGCTCGGCCTGCCGATCGGCACCGACGAACGGCTGATCGAGGCCGCCAACGCGTTCGAAGGACGGCGGGTGGTCGGCGAAGGTGGTGTGCTGAAGCACCCGAGCAGCTGGCCGCTGTTCCGCAACCCGATCCGGCCGTCCTGGGGTGAGCCGTACGCCCAGATCGCACAGCGGATGTACGCGGTCGCGCTCAGCGTCCGGGACCGTGCCGCTGGCCACGAGGCGGTCTGCGTGTCCCATCAGCTGCCGATCGTCTGCCTGCGCCGCTACGCCGAGGGCCGCCGGCTCTGGTACGACCCGCGCAACCGGCAGTGCTCGCTGGCCTCGCTCACCTCGCTCACCTTCGATGGCAACACGCTGGTCCGGATCGACTACGCCGAGCCGGCCGGGGCCAGCTCGAACCGGCTCGACCGGCAGCCGCCAGGAGCCTGACCAGCCGGGCTGAGCACAGCCGGTGCTCAGAAAATGGGGGAGGAGTGCGTGTGTGCCAGCCCACGCTTCACACTGGACGGGTGACCGTCCACCATCGCCTGCGCAACCACCTCGCGCTCGCTGCGGCGAGCCTGCTCACAGTCGGTCTGCTGGCCGGCTGCTCCGGCGGCGCGAACGCTGTCGACCAGAGCGCCAACACCGAGTTCCGTTACGTCCAGGCGAACAAGCAGGGGACGTTGATCGCGCCGGCCAAGCGCAAGCCGGCCGGCCCGCTGAGCGGCAACCTGCTGGCCGGCGGCAGCTACGCGCTGACCCAGGATCGGGGCAAGGCCGTGGTGCTGAACTTCTTCGCGTCCTGGTGCGGGCCGTGCCAGAACGAGACGCCGCAGTTCGACAGCGTGTACCGGCAGCGCAAGGCCAGCGGGGTCACCTTTGTCGGCCTGGACGTGAAGGACCCGTCCAAGAGCGCCTCGCAGACCTGGCTGACCAACAAGCAGATCACCTTTCCGGTCGTGTACGACGAACCGGCCAAGACCGCCCTGCAACTGGGCAACCTGCCGATCAATGGCCTGCCGGACACGGTCGTGATCGACAAGCAGGGACGGGTTGCCGCGGTATACGTCGGTGCGGTGCTGCCCAAGGACCTGACTGACGCGCTCGATCAACTGGCCCGCGAGGCCTGACTTGATCGCTAGCCAATCAGCCGTACTCGCAAGCGGATTCTCCAACACCGTCACCGACGGTGGGTTGCTGCCGGCCGCTGGCGTGGCGCTGCTGGTCGGCGTGATCGGCTTCCTATCGCCGTGCGTGCTGCCGTTGGTGCCCGGCTACCTGTCCTACGTCGCAGGCTTGGCCGGAGCCGATGTCGAGGCCGGCACCGCGCGTGGCCGGCAGCGCCGGATGCTGCTCGGTGCCCTGCTTTTCGTGCTGGGCTTCACCGCTGTCTTCGTTGCCACCGGCGCGCTGTTCGGCACCCTCGGCTCGTCCATCGCGGTGCACCGGACCGCGCTGGAACGGGTGTTCGGTGTGGTGACGATCGGGATGGGCCTTGTGTTCATGGGGCGTTTCGCGTTCCTGCAACGTGAGCTCAAGGTGCACCGGCTGCCCAAAGCCGGTCTGTTCGGCGCCCCGCTGCTCGGACTTACCTTCGGCCTGGCCTGGACACCGTGCCTGACCCCGACCTTCAGCGCGGTGTACGGCCTGGCCGCCACCCAGGGCACCGCCGGTCGAGGTGCACTGCTGTCGGTGTTTTACTGCCTGGGACTGGGGGTGCCGTTCCTGCTGGTGGCGGCGGGCCTGGGCTGGGTCAGTGGCGCGCTCGGCGTGATCCGCAAGCACGCCCGGCTGGTCAGCCAGCTCGGTGGTGCGGTGCTGGTCGTGATGGGCATCCTGCTGCTGAGCGGGGTGTGGGATCACTGGATGAACGTGCTGCGGCTGGATTTCGCCAACACCGGCATCGGATCGGGGCTCTAGATGCCGCTGAAACCGCCCCGGATCGTCGGCCAGCTGTGGCGGCGGCTGACCTCGATGCGTACCGCGCTGGTGTTGCTGTTCCTGCTCGCGCTGGCCTCGGTGCCAGGCTCGTTGCTGCCGCAGCGCCCGCTCAACCCACCGAAGGTGCAGGCCTACCTGGCCAGCCACGGTGCCTGGGGACGGTTCCTCGATCGGATCGGCGCGTTCGACGTCTTCGGCTCGATCTGGTTCACCGCGGTGTACCTGCTGCTTTTCGTCTCGCTGATCGGCTGCCTGATCCCGCGAATCACCGTCTATGCAAGGGCATTGCGGGCCAAGCCGATCCGGGCGCCGCGGCACCTGAGCCGGCTGGCCGAGAACGCCAAGCTGGCTAGCCCGCTGGCTCCGACCGAGGCGGCCGAACAGGCCCGGGCCGCGTTGCGGCCACGCTGGCGGACGGTCACCCGCACCGAGGAATCCGGCGCGATCGCGGTATCGGCGGAGAAGGGCTACAGCCGCGAGGGCGGCAACCTGGTCTTTCACGTGTCGCTGCTGGTCGCGCTGGTGCTGATCGCTGCCGGCAAGCTGTTCAGCTACCAGGGCTCGATCGTGCTCACCGAAGGCAGCGGTTTCTGCAACCGGCCGATCTCCTACGACGCCTTCCACGCCGGCCGCTGGGTCGATGCCGGCAAGCTGGCCAACTTCTGCGTGGACAACCTGAACTCCTTCACCGCCAGCTACCGCGAGGACGGCTCACCGGCGCAGTTCAAGGCCGACGTGAACTACTCGACCGGCCTGACCGGTGCCAGCCGGCACGACGTGATCACGGTCAACCACCCGCTGCGCACCGAGGGCGCCCGGATCTACCTGATCAACCATGGCTTCTCGCCGACGGTGACGATCACCCGTCCGGGCCGGGCACCGGTCACCGACACCGAGGCGTTCCTGCCCGAGGACAGCTTCCTGACCAGCGAAGGCGCTTTCTCCTTCGCCGGCCGGGACACCGTGGCCGGTGACGACCTGGGCCTCAGCGCGATCTTCGCGCCCAGCCCGGTCAACAACGGGGGCGTGATCACCTCGGTCGCCCCGCAAGCCGATCACCCGGTACTGGCCGTGCTGGCCTACACCGGGGTGCTCAACCCGACCGGGGCGCCGCAATCGGTGTACACCCTCAACCAGAGCCAGATCAGCAATGGTGGCCTGAAGAAGGTGGGCGCGAAGAATCTCGAGGTCGGCCAGTCGATGAAGCTGCCGGACGGCAGCACCGTGCGCTTCGACGGCTACAAGCAGTGGGCCACCATCCAGGTCTCGCACGACCCGACCCAGGCGGCGCTGCTGGTGGCAGCGGTACTGATGGTGCTCGGCCTGCTCGGCTCGCTGGCGATCCGGCGCCGCCGGGTATGGGTCCGGGTGCGGCCGGCCGAGGACGGGCTACGTAGTCTGGTTGCGGTGGGTGGGCTGGCCCGCAGCGACAGCGGCAATTTCAGCGCGGAGTTCGAAACGATCATGACGAGGCTGCGCAGCTGCCTGGCGGTCTCGGACGGCGATGCGGCAAGCGATGAGTCGTCCGGTCGGCCGGACGCTGACCGGATCGGTGCGGGAAAGGACTGAGATGGCGATCAACACCAACCTGGCCTCGCTGTCGGAGACGTTGTGGACGGCCGCGACCGGCACCTACATGCTGGCCGTTGTCTGCTACACCGGCGAGTACGCCTTCGGCCGCAACGGCCGGATCGCGCGGACCAGCGCCCCGGCGGCCGAGGCGATCCCGGCTCGCGAGCCCGCGCTGGCCGGCGCAGGCACGTCCCAGCCGCCGATTGACCTGACCACCGGCCGGCCCGCAGCACCCGTCGGGCCAGCACCCGTCGGGCCAGCACCCGTCGAGCCAACGCCCGGCGCCGACAGCGGCCGGCGCTGGGGACTGTTCGCGGTCGCGTTCACCGTCCTCGGCGCGTTGTTCCACCTGGCCTCGGTAACGATCCGTGGCATCGCGGTGGACCGGGTGCCGTGGGGCAACATGTACGAGTTCACCCTGGTGGTCGGCCTGGTTGCGACGGTTGCCTGGCTGCTCACCCTGGTCCGGATGCCGCAACTGCGCTACCTCGGCCTGTTCGTGATGATGCCGGTGCTGCTGGTGATGTTCCTGGCGGGCACGCTCTACACCAAGGCGTCCAAGCTGGTGCCGGCCTTGCAGTCCTACTGGCTGGCCATCCACGTGTCCTCGATCGCGGTCGCCGAAGGCATTCTGATGACCTCGGCCGCGCTGACCACCATGTTCCTGCTGCGCACCCGCTACGAGCGGCTGGTGGCCGTTGGCGCCGATATCGAGACGACCCGGTTCGGCCGCTGGGGTTCCCGGCTGCCGGCCGCCGCATCGCTGGACAAGGCGGCCTACCGCACGGTTGCCTTCGCGTTTCCGATCTACACCGCCGGGGTGATCTTCGGCGCGATCTGGGCCGAGGCAGCCTGGGGACGGTACTGGGGCTGGGACCCCAAGGAAACCTGGGCGTTCATCGCCTGGGTGATCTACGCGATGTACCTGCACGCGCGCGCCACCGCTGGCTGGAAGGGTGGCCGGGCGGCCTACATCAACCTGCTCGGCTTCGGCGCGATGACCTTCAACTTCTTCGTGGTCAACATCGTGATCTCGGGCCTGCACTCCTACGCCGGCCTGAACTAGGTCGGCAATTGTGGAAGGTCTGCCACCGCAGAGGTGGCCGACCTTCCAGTCCTCGACTCGGCTAGGGCTTGGACAGCCCGCGCAGGAAGTCCGGGTCGTCGTCCGGGCCGACCGGCCGCCGCTGGCCGCTGCCACTTGATGATCCGGTGCCGCGCTGGTTGCCGGCGGCACGTCCCGGCATGCTGCCGAAGGCGCCGCCCAGCCGGGAGCCGCCTGAGCCGCCCGCACCACCTGAACCGCCCGAACCCCAGCGCGGCCCGGAGCCGGCCGATCCTGCCCGGGGACGTCCGAACAGCACCCAGGCCAGCGCTCCCAATTCCAGGAACAGCAGCACCAGGATCACCCAGGCGAATTTCGGCAGCCCGCGGATCCGCGCGTTGTCGGCGGTGATCGTGTCGAAGATCGCCCACAGCCAGAAGATCACGCTGAGGAGAAAGAACACGCCACCGAGCCTGATCAGCATCCTTCGAGAGTAGGTCCGATTCGGTGGCCGGTACCAAATCCGGTCGTGCCAAAGTGAGTTCACAGTTCGTCGCAAGCCAGCAATTCCTATACTGCCGAGGTGGACGAACGCCGCGAAGCCCCACCGATGCGAGCCTCGGATGCCGACCGGGAAGGCACCGCGCAGGTTGTGCAGGCCGCCGCTGCAGACGGCCGGTTGACCATGGCTGAATGCGAACAGCGGCTGCAGGCGGTGTATCGGGCCCGCACGCTGGCCGAGCTGGCACCGCTCACCCAGGACCTGATCCGGCCGGCGTATTCGCCGCCGCCCCGGCCGGCCGCGCCGATGGCCGGGCCAGCTCGCCAGTTCGGCTTCACCGGCGCTTCGGGGGGCCCCGCCGCCTGGGCTGTGCTGTCCAGCACTCAACGGCGCGGCCAGTGGCTGGTGCCGCAGCGATTCACCGCCAACGTGCTGTTCGGCTCGATCGTGCTCGACCTGCGCCAAGCCCAGTTCAGCCAGCCAAACCTGACGATCGTGGCCAATGTGCTGTGCGGCAGCGTCGAGATCATCGTCGGCGACGATGTTGACACGGTCACCGACGGGGTCGCGCTGATGGGCTCGTTCGAAAGCCGGGCGGCCCAGGAGACCACCTCGCCACGGGGCTCGATCCGGGTGATCGGCGCCGCGCTGATGGGCTCGGTGCTGGTGCGGCCGGCCTCGAAGAAGGAGCGCCGCAAGCTGGGCTGAGCCTGGCGGTAATACTGGGCTGGTGGCATACACCGATCTCGCGGATTTCGTCCGAGCCCTGGAAAAGTCTGGTGAGCTGAAGCGCGTCAGCGCACCGGTCGATCCGCACCTGGAGGTGACCGGGATCGTCCAGCGGGTGGTACGCGAACGCGGGCCGGCGCTGCTGTTCGACAAGCCGACCCGGGGCTCGATGCCGTTGCTGGTGAACCTGTTCGGCACGACCTCGCGGATGTGCCAGGCGCTCGGCGTGCAGAGCCTGGACGAGATCGGCGACCGGATCGCCGGCCTGCTCAAGCCCGAGTTGCCGCAGGGTTTCAGCGGCTTCCGGGAGGCGCTGGGCAAGGCTGCGCAGCTGCGCAAGGTGCCGCCGCGTCACGTGAAACACCCGCACTGCCAGGACGTGGTGCTGACCGGCGATCAGGTCGACCTGAACCTGCTGCCGGGCATCAAGGCCTGGCCGGACGACGGCGGGGTGTTCCTGAACCTGGGCCTGACCCACACCAAGCACCCGGATACCGGCGCCCGCAACCTGGGCATGTACCGGCTGCAGCAGCAGGATGCGCGCACGGTCAGCCTGCACTGGCAGATCCACAAGGACTCCACCTCGCACGCCGCGATCGCCGAGCGGCGGGGCGAGCGGCTGCCGGTGGCGATCGCGTTCGGCTGCCCGCCAGCGGTCACCTATGCGGCCTCGGCGCCGCTGCCGGCCGAGATCGACGAGTACCTGTTCGCCGGCTTCCTGCAGCAGGAACGGGTCGAACTGGTGGACTGCGTGAGCGTCCCGCTGCAGGTGCCGGCCAACGCCCAGGTGGTGCTGGAAGGCTGGGTCGAACCCGGCGAGCGGCTGTCCGAAGGCCCGTTCGGTGATCACACCGGCTTCTACACCCCGGTCGAGCCGTTCCCGTTCATGCGCGTGGAGACCATGACCATGCGCAAGGACCCGATCTACCAATCGATCATCGTTGGCCGGCCACCGCAGGAGGACGGGCCGCTTGGCAAGGCCACCGAGCGGATTTTCCTGCCGCTGATCCGGCTGACCGTCCCGGAGATCGTCGACTACGACCTGCCCGAGGCGGGCGTGTTCCATAACTGCTGCATCGTCTCGATCGACAAGCGCTTTCCCAAGCACGCGCACAAGGTGATGAACGCGATCTGGGGCGCCGGGCTGCTGTCCTTATCGAAGCTGATCGTGGTGGTCGACAAGGACTGCGACGTGCACGACTATGCCGAGGTGGCCTGGCGCGCGTTCGGCAATGTCGATTACGGCCATGACGTGGTGCACATGAGCGGCCCGGTCGACCACCTGGACCACTCGTCCTACGAGCAGTTCTATGGCGGCAAGCTGGGCATCGACGCCACCGCCAAGTGGGAGACCGAGGGCTACCGGCGGGCTGGCGGCTGGCCGGACCAGTGCGTCCTGGACGCCGAGACGACCGCACTAGTCAACCGCCGCTGGTCCGAATACGGCCTCTGAGCGGCTCGGACGGCAGGGCTGGCAGACTCGGGGACGTGTCAACGCCTGCCACCGCC
>JBDSAN010000062.1:0-6886 GCA_039922115.1 Jatrophihabitantaceae bacterium | reverse complement strand
GTCCCGGCGTCCCAGTAGATGTGCCGGTAACCCCGCTCGCGATAGCGCCAACCGGTGCGCCACGGCACGCCGGTCACCAGCACGGCCGGCGACTGGCCAGCCGGCGCCGGGCCGAGCCGGACCAGGGCGTGCTCAACCGGGTGGTACCAGTGCAGCCCGGCTGGCAGCGACTGCCCGTCCGGCACGGCGACATACAGCTCCAGCGGGAACCGGCCGCCGGCCGAGCCCGCCGCCCGGAACCGGAAGGTGCGCCCGTCCCGCTCGCTGGTGCGGGTTACCCCTGCCGACAGGTGCAGCAACCGCGACAGCGCAGCCAGATCCCACTCTCCGGCCGGCACGGCGAGGCTGCCGGCGAGCGCCTCGGTGGCCGGGACGCCCGAATCCACCAGCTCGCGGGGCAGCGCGATCCTGCTCAACCCGTCCGGATAAGCCTTGTATTCACTGGGCCGGCGGTCCGGATCGTTGACGAGCAGATCCTGCACGATCCGGTCGTCGGCAACCGGCTCGGTCCACTCCCTGCCCGGCTCGTAACTGGTCAGCCGGTGCAGCAGGTGCGTGATCGGTTCGGTCACGGTCGCTGCCGCAACAGGTCGAGGCCCGGGCCGGCCAGCTCGTCCAGCACCGCGCTGCGGCCGGCGGTGGCCATCAGCAACGTCATCGCCGGACCCTCCACCCGGGGTCCGGACCCGATCGTGTAGTCGGTGTCAGTTGCGGCCAGGGTGAGGCCGGCGATCCGCTTCTTCGCGCCGAGCAGCGCGTTCAGCTTGGAGTAATAGGTGATAACCCGAGTGACCGCGGCAACCGGGTACTCGTGCCGGATCCCCAGCGGACGACGGATGTCCTCGCCGTGAATGAAATTCTCGCCCAGCCAGGTGGTCGGTGGCGCCGGCGGCGAGCTCTGTCTCGGCTCGGCCGCGCGAAACGCAGCCAGCGTCTGGGCCGGCGCGGATGCCGACTCCTCAGCCACCAGCTTGCCGATGAACGTGTGGAAATCGAAGCGGTGCGCGGTGAACCCGGCGATGAATTTCGCCGGGGTCATCTTGGCCAGCGCGAGCAGATGCGCGAGTACCTGATGGACGTTCCAGTCCGGGCACAGCGATGCTTGCTGCCACTGCTCGGCAGACAGCCCGGCAAGGTCAGCTGCCAGTGCCCGACGCTCGGCATGAATCGTCGGCCAGATGCTTTCAGCCACAAGACCTCCTCGATAGAACCTGGATAATCTCACGGCTAACGCACCTTGTCACCGAACCGCCCGCCTGCGACAGCGCCGGTGGCCTCAGCCGTGTCGTAGGGTCGAGGGATGGGCCGACCGGCGGCCTGCTCGAACCGGCCAGGAGGTGTAGGTGACCGCGCCCGACGAACTCATCGGTGGCCGCTACCGCCTGGTGCACCGGCTCGCGGCCGGCGGGATGGGCTCGGTCTGGCAGGGCTGGGACGAGCGGCTGCAGCGACCGGTCGCGATCAAGCAGTTGCTGCATCAGCCCGGCCTGAGCGAGCAGGACGCGCAGCTTTCGATGGATCGCGCGATGCGCGAGGCCCGGATCACCGCGCGGCTGCATCATCCGCATGCGGTGCCGGTCTACGACGTGGTGCCGCACGAGGGACGGCCATGCCTGATCGGTGCTGACCAGCCAGGCCCAGTAGCCCGCTATCGGCGCATTGCACTGACTTCGTAAGCGCAACTTCGCGCAACATCGGTATCAGCGCGGCGCTGCGTCCCTCCTGCCGTGTGGGTTCTCAAACAGAGCGGGAATCGCGACCGGGGACGCTCCCACGGTCGTCAGGGAGGGCACGATGAATGCCGAGAAATTTGATCGGGTCATGGAGTTCGCTCCGATCGCCAGGCTGAACGTCAGCCTCGATCCGAACATCGAACTGGAAACGCTGCAGGATCTCATCGCGCGGATCTACAAGGCCAGCGGCTGCTCGCCCTGCGGCCGGCTCAGCTTCACCATCAACGCGGTGGATCCTGAACTGGTGCTACCGGCTATGGGCGGTCTGCGGCAGCTCCCCGGAGTTCGCAACATCGAGGTCGCGCACTGATGAACGCCGTCCCGGCGGCTGGGGCACTACGCACTCGCGGCACGCCGCGGGCGCCCCAGCCGGTCGGGATCGGCCTGGCCTACCTGCCGTCGCGGCACGACCTGGTCAGCGCGCTGCTGCCGCTGGCCGACTACCTGGAGATCAGCCCGGAGCTGTTCGGCAGCGACACCGGCACCGACGTCCAGCTCAACGTCGAGGACCTCCGGGTCGCGCTCGACCTGGCAGCTGAGCATCCGGTAGTCGTGCACGGCCTGGAACTGTCGATCGGATCGGCACATGGCTGGAACGAAACGGCATTGCGATTGCTCGATGCCTTTCTGCTGGAACGCCAACCGTTGTGGCACAGCGAGCACCTGAACTTCTTGAGCGCGCAGGACGAAACCGGCGCGGTGCTGGAGCTGGGATTGCCGCTACCGGTGCCGTTCACCGCCGAGTGCGCGGATCTGATCGCCGAGCGGGCCGATGCGATCATCGCCCGTTACCAGCGACCGTTCCTGCTGGAAAACTCGGCCAATTACCTGCCCGACCTGCCGGCTGACGAGGGTTGGGACGAGGCCACTTTTCTCACCGCGCTGACCGAGCGCAGTGGCTGTGGCTTGCTACTTGACCTTTACAATCTATGGACGAACTGTGTCAACCATGACCTGGACGCCGCTGACCTGCTGAGCCGGATTCCGTTGGATCGGGTCATCGAAGTGCACGTCGCCGGCGGTGAGGCCTTCGCCGGCTTGCTGCTCGATTCGCATAGTGCCGCAGTGCCGGACGAGGTGTGGTCGATGCTGCGGTCGGTGCTGCCCGCGGCGCCGAACCTGGCCGGCGTGACCGTCGAAGTGCTTGATATCTATGCCGAAGCTCTCGGTGAGGACGGGATCGCCGAGCAGCTGCGGATCGCCCGATCGATCTGGGAGCAGCGATGACCGGCTCAGCGCTGGCCTCCTGGCAGGCCGCGGTCGCCGCCGCGATCGTCGCACCGCCAGGGACGGCTGACGAGCCGGTGCCATCGATCGAACGGCGGCCGTCGTCCGAACCGTCTGGAGCACCGGAACCGGCAACCGAGCCGGAACGCCGACCTACCGCCGCCGAGCGCAGCGGCTGGCCGGTCACGATCGCGCTGTACCGGCAGTGGCGGGTGTTCCGGCTGATGTCGCTGGCACCGCTGACGATCGCGTTGCTCGGCCAGCACGCCTCGAGCCTGATCGATGCCTACCTGGCTGAGGACCGTGGTTCGACCTCGTATGCCGCGCGCGATGCGGCCGGATTCCTGCGTTACTTGCACGCCAATTCCGATCGCGATCCCTGGCTGGATCAGATGTCAACGCTGGAGCTGGCCTTTCTCGCCGCCCGCCGACCGGCCAGCGTCGACCCGCAGCCGCTGCCCGGCACGCTGGTGCGCAGCCGGCGTGCGGCCGTCCTGCAGCTGCCCTTCGACGTGCTGTCGCTGATGCGCTGGGCCAGCGGTCGGGGCGAGCAGCCCGAACCTGATCCGAAGCCGGTGCTGGTCGCGCCGAAGCTGACCGGCTGGGTACGGCCGGCCAGCGTGGCGGAATTGGACGTATGGCAGCAGCTGACCGAGCCGGCAGCGGCCGACTCGATCTGCCTGCGGTTTCCGGGCGCGGTCGCCACCATGCATACCGCCGGCGCAATCCTGGTCTGAACTCGCCCGTAGCCGTCAGGGCATTGGCTGGACGGATTCGGCTGGTCGGGCTTGCTCAGGCTTGGTCGGGCTTGCGCACCAGCAGGTAGCAGCGCTGGCTGGGATGCTCGCTACCGAGCGGCTGCCGGTCCAACCGGGCAACCTGCTGCAGGCCGGCGTCGGCCAGCAGCGCCACTTCACCGTCCGGATCGAGAAATCTAAAGGTCAGCTCGACCGGCTGGTCCCACCACTCGGTGAGCGTGCGCTGGCTACCGACCGGCGCGCCGGCATCGCTGGTGTGAAAGGCGATCAGCGCCGGCCCGGCCGGCACCAGGACCCGGGCGAACTCGCGATAGGCGGCCGCACGCTGCCGGTCGTCGAGGTGGATCACCGCGTACATGCTGATCAGTCCGGCCACCGAACCCGACCGGATCGGTAGCTCGGACATATCCGCGGCCGCTGCCGGCAAGCCGGTGCGCCGGCTGGTCTGCAAGCACATCGCTGGCGCGAGATCGAGTCCGAACACCGAGCGACCGCCGCCGGCCAGGTAGTGGCCGACGTGACCCGGCCCGCAACCGGCGTCCAGCAGCGGACCGGCCGGGGCCAACTCGGCGAAGGCAGCGAGCAGCGCCCGATCAAATGGCTTGCCGATCAGCTCGTCACCGATCTCGCTGGCGTAGCGCTCGGCGACCAGGTCATAGCTTCGCCGGGTGTTTGACATCCGGCGAGTCTATGTTTTTCTGGCTTTTTTTCTGGCTTTTTTTCTGGCTTGTTTTCTGGCTTTTTTTCTGGCTTGTTATCTGACTTCGGCCTTACTCAGCTAGCGTTGCGCGGCCGGCCGCGCAGCAGCACCACCGCGAGCGCGGCCGCACCGAGCAGGATGCCGAGCACGCCGAGCACCACTGCGGTAGTTGCCTTGCCATCGCTGGATGACGAGCTGGTGGTTGCGGCCGGCTGGCCGGTACCGCTCGACTGGCTGGTTGCACTCGACTGACTGCCCGCACTCGACTGACTGCCCGCACTCGATGAGCTGGTCGCGCTCGGTTGGCTGGCTGCCAGGGTGAGTTCCGGAGCCGGATGCTCCGGCTCGGCGGTGCTTCCGGGAGCGGCTTGCTCGATCCAGGACACGACAGATTTGTCGCTGTAGGTCTGGATGGTCTTGAAGGTGAGGCTGGTCTGATCGTCCGGCAGCTTGCCGCCGATGATGGTGAACTGGCCGAAGTAACCGGGCTTGATGCCGGCACCGGCGTCGGCCGTCCAGTCGATTTCGGAGACCACCTCGGTGATGTCACCGTCGTCGGTCTTGATCGGGGTGCTCAGCTTGGTCTGGACGATCTTGGCGGTCCAGCCGGGCTGCGGCGCGACCAGCACCCCGGCGATCGGGTGATCGATCGGCAACTGGACCTTGACCCCGACCGTGCTTGCCGTGTCGCTCTCGTCCGGTACCCGAAAGGTGATCGTGGCATCGCTGGCGCCGGCGCTTACGCCTGGGGCGCTGACCGTGACGTGCGCTGACGCGGAGGCCGCCACGGCGATCCCGGCGGCGGCAATCCCGGCTGCCAGCGTGAGCACCGCTGAGGCGCGACGAAGGTAGGGCACGATTTCATCTCCTGGTCCGTGGTCTGCAGCGCCGCCCGCGCGGCCGTTGCTGAAATGGTCAGCAGGCGACGGTGATCAGTTCCCGGATCGACGTACAGGTGGCCAGGATCACAGATTGAGCGCCGGTCGCGGTTGGACGAGTGGGCAGTTCGACCCGGCCCGCGAGGACGAGTGGGCAGCTCGGTCCAGCCCCGCGTGGACGAGTGGGCAGTTCGACCCGGCCCGCGAGGACGAGTGGGCAGTTCGGGGTCGAATGGTCGTTTTCAAGCACCTATTCGTCGGCCAACTGCCCACTCGTGGACCGACCCCTGACATCGCCGAACCCAGGCCCTCGAAACTGCCCACTCGCCACGCAGGCGTCGGTCAACTACCCACTCGTGGACCGACCGACCGACCGACTGACCGACCGACCCACACGAAACGCCCGCTCACGGACAGCCACCACGCTATAGCCAGCGGCCGGCGACCATCACCCGCTGTACTCGAAGGTCGTCGTCCAGCAGCACCAGGTCCGCGGCCAGCCCCGGCAGCAGCGAGCCGCACCGGTCGGCCAGCCCGATCACCCGGGCCGGGTTGGTCGAGCTGGCAGCGACCGCAACCTCGATCGGCAGGCCGACCTCGCGCACCGCCCGGCGGAACGCCTCGTCCATGGTTAGCGTGCTACCGGCCAGCCCACCGGTCTCGGTGCTGCGCGCCTGGCCCTCAACCACCGTTACCGGCAGCCCACCGAGGATGTAGGAACCGTCGCCCACCCCGGTCGCGCTCATCGCGTCGGTCACCAGCACCAGCCGGTCGGCACCGTGCTGGGCAGCCAGCCGGACCATCGCCGGGTGCACGTGCACGCCGTCATTGATGATCTCCAGCGCCGCGCTCGACTGCAGTGCCGCGATCGCCGCCCCGGGCTGCCGGTGCCGCATCGGCGGCATCGCGTTGAACAGGTGCGTGGTGAGCGTCGCGCCCGCGGCGTAGCCTGCCAGCGCCTGGTCATAGCTGGCATCGGTGTGCCCGAGCGCGGCAACCACGCCGGCCTCGGCCAGGTACGAGATCAGCCCAAGTGCATCAGGCAGTTCCGGTGCGATGGTCATGGTCCGCAGCAGTCCCTGACCGGCGTCTATCAACTTGTCCAGCACCTGCCGATCCGGCAGCTGCAGGTGGGCCTGGTTCTGCGCGCCACACCGGGCATGCGCCAGGAACGGGCCTTCCAGGTGTGCCCCAGCAAGCTGGCGATCAGCGCTGGCAAGCTCGACCAGCCAACCGAGTTGCGCGCACATCCGGTCAAGGTCACCGGCCATCAACGAGACCAGGGTGCCAGTGGTGCCACGCCGCCGGTGAAACTCGATCGCCGCCGCCATCGCTTCGATCGAATCGGTGACATCGTGGCCGCCGCCGCCGTGCACGTGCAGGTCGATGAAGCCCGGGATCAACCAGCCGCCGGTGAGCTCGACCAGCTCGGACGACCCGCGCACCGGCGCGCCGCCACCGAGTTCGGCGATCGTGTCACCGGCCACCCGCAGCCAGCCGCTGTCGAGCACCCCGTCCGGCGTGACCAGCCGAGCGCCGCTGAGCACCGTCATCCCTTGACCGCCCCGGATGTCAGGCCGGCCGAGATTC
>JBDSAN010000061.1:0-2525 GCA_039922115.1 Jatrophihabitantaceae bacterium | reverse complement strand
GCGCATCGGGCAGCGGGTTGAACGGGTCGTCGATGAAGCGCTCAGCAGTCAGCTCCGGACGGTTCAGGTAGCCGCGCGCCACCCCGGCGCCGCCGGTGTGCAGCTGGCCGGGCACGCCGACCGGCATCGGGTTCAGGTCGGGATCGAGCACGTAGGCCTGATAGTTCGGCAACGGCAGCCCGATCGGGGCCGGCCACTGCTGACCGTCCACCTCGGCGAACAGCGACAGCACCGTCGTCTCGGTCGGGCCATATCCGTTCACCAACCGCAGGCCGGGCCGCAGCCAGCACCGGGCCAGCTCGTTGGGTAGCTGCTCGCCGGCCGAGATCAGCACGTGCAGGTCGGGAAAATCCTGATCGGCGAGCAGGCCGAGCAGCACCGGCGGCAGGCAGCACAGGGTGACCCGCTCGCGGCGCATCAGCTCACCGAGCAGCGGCGGCGACAGCCTGGTCGTCCGGTCGACAAGCACCGCGCAGCCGCCGGCCAGCAGGCAGCAGAACATGTCCAGCACGGACACATCGAAGCTCAGCGAGGCGAACTGCAGCACCCGATCGGCGCCGCCGAACTGCCAATGCTCGATCATGCCGAGCGCGAAGTTCACCACCTGGCGGTGCTCGACCAGCACTCCCTTGGGCTGCCCGGTCGAACCGGAGGTGTAAATCAGGTAGGCCACGTCGCTGTCCCGGACCGGTTCCGCACGTCTGAGCTCGGTTTCGGCAAGGTCGGCGCAATCGAGATCAGCCAGTGCTGCCAGCACGTCCGCGATCGCACAAGCGCCGTTGCCAGGTATCTCGCTCGGGTCGTCGGCCAGCACCAGCCCGGCACCGGCATCAGACACCATGAACTCCAACCGGTCAGCCGGCAGCGCCGGGTCAAGCGGCAGGTAGCCGGCGCCGGCCTTCAGGATGGCGATCAGCACCGCCAACCGGTCCAGCGACGGTTGCATCGCCACCCCGACCAGCTGCTGCCGGCCGAGCCCGCGCCCGAGCAGCCAGCGCGCCAGCTGGTTGGACCGCTGGTCCAGCTGCCGGTAGCTGATCGTCTGGCCAGCCATGGTCGCGGCCGGCGCATCGGGACTGGCCGCGGCGCGCGCCTGGAACAGCTCGTGCAGGCAGCTCGCGCCGGCCGGCCTCGCAAGACTCGACTCGGTGGCATTCCAGCCCACCAGCTCATCGAACAGCTCTGCCTCGGTCAGCAGCGGCAGCTCCGACAGCCGCAGCGTCGGCTCGGTCAGCGCGCCGGCCAGCAGCTCGCCGAAGTGCCCCAGCAGCCGATCGATGCTGGCCTCGTCGAACAGGTCGCTGGCGTAGCTGACCTCCAGCCACAAGCCATCAGCGCAGGTCTCGGCAAAGAAGGCCAGGTCGAACTTCGCCGCCGGCAGGTCGATCCGTTCCAGCCGCCACCGCAGGCCGGCCTCGACCAGCTCGGCCGGCTCGGCCCCGCTGGTCAGCAGCACGTTGAAGATCGGCGAGCGGCCCGGATCGCGCGGCGCCCCGATCGCCTCGACCAGCCGGGCCAGCGGCAGCTCCTGGTGGGCGTAAGCGGCGACCGTGCCGCGGCGGACCCGCTCGATCAGTTCCAGGAAGCTGGGATCGCCGGACAGGTCGGTGCGCATCGGCAGCGTGTTGACCAGAAAGCCGATCAGCGGCTGCAACCGCGACCGGCTGCGGTTCGCACTCGGCGCGCCGACCACGATGTCGCGCTGGCCGGTGTAGCGGCTCAGCAGCGCTTGCAGGGCGGCCAGCAACACCACGAACGCGGTGCTGCCCTGCTGCCTGGCCAGCTGCTGCACCTCGGCGCCAGCCCGCTCCCCCAGCCGGTGCCGGCGGATCCGGCCGCGAAAGCTTTCCAGCACCGGCCGGGGCCGGTCGGTGGGCAGCTGCAGGTTCTCGATGCCGGCCAGCGCACCGCGCCAGAACTCGATCAGCTCACCGCCGGACTCGGCCAGCTGCTGGCGTTCCCAGAGCGCGTAGTCGGCCAATTGCACGGCCAGCACTGGCAATTCGGCCGGCACGCCGAGCACCGCCGCTCGGTAGCCGGCGGTGAGCTCGCGCAGCAGCACGTCGTAGGACCAGGCATCGAAGACGATGTGATGCACCACGATCAGCAGGACGTGCTCGGTCGCTGACACCCTCAGCAGCTCGGTGCGAAGCAGCGGCCCGGTGGCCAGCTCGAAGGGCTGCACGGCCAGCTCGTCCGAGCGCTGCCGTACCGCCGCTGCCGGATCGGCACCGGTCAGCTCGATCACCGGCAGCTCGAGCGCACCCAGCGGATCGATCACCTGTACCGGGCTGCCGGTCGGGCCGGGCACGAACCGGGTGCGCAGCGCCTCGTGCCGGGCGATGATCGCGGCCAGCGCGGTGCGCAGCGCCGGCACGTCCAGCTGACCGGTCAGCCTGAGCCGGCCGGGCACGTTGTAGGTCGGCTGGCCGGGCGCGAACCGGTCCAGAAACCACAGCTGTTCCTGGGCGTGCGACAGCGACAGGTCGGTCAAGCCAGCTGGCCTGGGCGCGATGCCGGGCGCC
>JBDSAN010000060.1:0-4350 GCA_039922115.1 Jatrophihabitantaceae bacterium | reverse complement strand
GGTCAGGGCCGCTGCGGGAAGATTCCCTGCAAGGCAATGATGAAAGTCAAGCAGAGGTAGGGCGGCATGTTGTTGTGCGGCTGGTTGCCGCCGGCGATCCCGACAGCCTGCGGGTTCAGCTGCAGGTTGGGTGCCGCCGTGGAGTAGATGTTGGCGCCGATCTTGCCGCTGAGTGACTGCGCCCAGAGGTTGCCGCCGGGCGTGTTCGCGTTGCCCGAACTGGTCGAGGCGTTGGGCTGATGGGTGTGGGCCGCCATCTCGGTGCTCAGCAGGGTAACCGCCGGTTCGCCCCCCTGTTCGCCGAGCGATCGTAGAGACAGCCCCGGCCCCTGACCCTGCTGCATGGGCGCCGAAGCGATCAGGTTCGGCAGCCCGAAGGTGGATCTGCCGTCGCCGCCATAGGTGGTGCCGAGCAGGGAGAACAATGCGGTGTTCTGCGAGATCGACATCAGCTGGCCGCTGCACAGCGCCCAACCGCTCGGGGCGAAGTTACCGGCGAAGATCCGGATCTCGGCAAGGAATGGATCGGTCACGTCAAGGCTCCGTAGCTGTCGTCGAGTAGCCGGTGGCCGGTCACGGCCGGCTCGGGAAGATGCCCTGAAGGGCGATCACGAAGTTCAGCACCAGATACGGCGCCTGGTTCTCGTGGGGCTGGTTGCCGCCTGCGTTGCCAATGGCAGCGGCGGCCATTGGCGTGTTCGGGCTGGGCGCGAAGGCGGTAGCGGTGCCCGCGGCCCAGACCGAGTTGGTCGGATCGGCGCCGGGCGTGCTGAAGGCACTCTGCCCGCTCGCCAGGTGATTGTGCGCGGGAATCTCGTTGGTGGTCAGCGTGTGGGCTGCCTCGCCGCCGATGTTGCCGGTGACGAAACCCTGGCCGGCGTGAATCGGCATCCGACCCTGCAGGTTGGGCAGCGCGAAAGTGGTGATGCCGTCACCGCCGTACTGGGTGCCCAGGATCGAGAACAGCGCCTGGTTCTGGTTGATCGGCAGCAGTTGGCCGTTGCAGAATGCCCAGCCCCGCGGCGGAAAGTTGAACGAGATGACCTTGATCTCGCCAAGAAATGGTTGGCTCATGTATTGGCTCCGGTGACTCGGTCAGGACGGGGACGGGTAGATGCCGAACAGCGAAATGATGAAGTTGATCGCCAGGTAGGGCGGCATGTTGTCGTGCGGCTGGTTGCCGCCGGAGGACGACAATGCGCGCATCGTCGTGTTCGGGGCGGGGTTGGTGTACTGGGGGATGGTGCTGGTCGCCCACACCGCGCTGCTGGGCGAGGTGGCGGTGCCGGTGGCCGAGTTGGCCATCGCCGGGTGGTTGTGCACGGGTAGCTGATTGACCGTCAAGGTCACCGACTCGGCGCCCCCGGTAGCGGCCAGCGGGTAGCCGGCGCCCTGGTGAATCGGGACCCGGCTGGCCAGGTTCGGCAGCGCGAAGGTGCTCTGGCCGTCACCGCCATAGGTGGTTCCGATCAGGTTGAACAGGGTGTCGTAGTCGGAAATGGCCAGCAGCTGACCCTGGCAGAACAGCCAGCCGTTAGGTGCGAAATTGCCACCGAACATGCGTATCTCACCGATGTAGGGATCACTCATGGGCGCACTCTCATCCTTCGTCGAGGTGGGTGAAGACAGCGAGGTATTCCAGGCCGTCCGGCAACTGCCGGCGGGGCACCAGGAAGATGGGTGCCGGCGCCAGACCATCGGCGCTCAGCAGGTAAGTCGACTGCTCTATCGGCGCGTCCGGCCCAGCCTTGAATGTCAGGCTGAAACCGGAAGTGCCACCGGCCGGCCGGGCGCGTACACATTCGGTGAGTACGGCCGCGACCGTGCGATGCTCGTGCTCACCTGGCAACACCAGTGTGAATGGCTTATTCACGCGCTGCTCGAACAGCTCATAGCTCAGCGCTGGCTCGTCCATCGGACTCCTTTCGCGCCAGTGCGGCGCTCGCATTCGTCAGGGGGTGGTTGTCTTGGCCGCTCGGAACATGCTCAGGTAGCCGTTGTGCTCCCCATCGACGACGAATCCGAGTTCGACATATAACCGCCGGGCGTCGATGTTGGCCTGCCAGACTGATAGCCGGAATGGCACGCCGGCCGCATCGGCCTGATCGCACAGCCGCCGCAGCACGGTGCCGCCGATGCCGCGGCCCTGATAGCCGGACAGCACCGCGATATCTAGCAGCCGCAGCTCGCTGGCCGCCCAGTTGATCCAGCAGCGACCAACCGGCACACCGGCCAATTCGATCACCTGATCCTGCGCGTCCGGGAACTCGGCGCGGTACTGCGACTGCTGGGCCCGTACCTGCAGGTCGACGAGGCCGGCCGCGGCGGCGACGGGTAACGGCAGCCGGGCCAGGTCGGGGTGCGCGTCCAGATGCAACGATCGCAAGAAGTCGGCATCGCCTGGGTCAGTGCCGCGGAGGACGACCGGACCGGTCATCAGGGCCTTCCTTGCCGGCGTAGCTGGGTAATTCGGGGGTTACGGACAGCCGTATAACGTGAATTTTGCACAGACTAGCGGTCCGCGCCCCGTTCGGAGCCGAACTTGCCCAGTTGCGCGTTCGAGCGCGTCAACCGGCGTTCCCACGGGGTTGAATACCGGCCAAATCCACCAGCGTTAGGGCTGCGCGGCCAGGCCGAACCGGCACGTCAATGGCCGTCCAGATGCCAGGTAGGGCCGATCTTGGTGATTGGTGTAGTAGCGGATACAGTTTGCTGCTAGTTTGACTCCGACCTCACGCCTCGACAGGGTAGGCGTCATCGAGCTCAGCTCAAGCTAGTAATCTGCGGCACTCCGGCGTGTCGTGGCCGCCGAAGGATGGACCCCCCAACATGCAGCCCAACGGTTCTAAGCCCTTACGTCGTTACGTGCCGCGAGCCGGGCTGGTGCTTGCGCTGGCGGCGGCCGGCCAGCTGGTGCTGATGCCCACTGCTGCCTCGGCGGCGACGACGTTCACCGTAACGACGCCGGCCGATATCGCGGCCAACGCCGGCGCTTGCGGGAACACCGGTATTACGGTGGCGCCCTCACCGCTGTCGTTGCGTGAGGCAACCTGTTTGGCGAATAACGTCGGCGGCCCAGTAACCATCTCGATTCCGGCCGGCACGTATAACTTGGCTAATGGCGAGTTGCAGCCGGGCACGCATTCTGGTCAGTCAGTGACGATTACCGGCGCCGGTAGCGGCGCGACGATCGTGTCGGGTCAGGGCCTTTCCCGAGTATTTGATATCGATCCGAGCTCGCTGGGCGGAATCGACTCGTCCCTGTCGGCGATGACTGTTACCGGCGGGTCTGATTCCACATTCGGTGGCGGCGGAATCCTGGCGGGCGCCGGGAATGCGACCACCGCGGACCAGATGACCATTGATTCGATGATCATCACGGGCAATTCGGCCGATGTGAGCTCGCCGGGCTCGACCAACCAGTACGGCGGCGGGCTGTCCTTTCAGGGCGGCAAGCTGACCATCACCAATACCACCATCAGCTCGAACACCGCGAATTCCTCGCAGGGTTCAGGCTTGTTCTATCAGGCGACCGGGACGTCCTCGCCGGAAGGCTTGTCGATCTCGAATTCGACCTTCAGCGCCAACACCGCCTCCGACACCAGCACCGGGGTGTCCAACGGCGGGGCGCTGGCCATTCAGGGCAACGCGACCAACACCGTGACCGGAACCCGGTTCGTGAACAACACCGCCACCGGGACGAGCGGAGCGGCGATCGGTGCCGCGCTCTGGTCCCAGGGCGGCAACCTGACGGTGACCGGTTCGACCTTCACCGGCAACTCGGTGTCGGGTTTCGGTTCGCCGTCCGGTGGCGCCATCTACACCGCCTCGACCACGCTGGTCGCGCACTACAACCGGTTCACCAGCAACTCCGCGCCGACCGGTTCGGCGATCGCTGAGGTGTCCGGCTCGGTGGACGCGACCGAGGACTGGTGGGGCTGCAACGGCGGGCCCGGCTCGGCCGGCTGCGACACCGTCACCGGTGGCCCGAGCGTCAGCCCCCGCCTGGTGCTGACCGCCACCGCATCGCCGGCCACCGTCATCGGACCGAACGGCACCTCGACCATCACCGCGGCGTTCACCACAGACAGCCTCGGCGCGGCGGTTTCCGGGGCCAACCTCGGCGCGTTCAGCACGCTGCCGGCCACCTTCTCAGACCCGCCCGGTGACGCCACCGTCACCGCGGCGGCGGGCTCGCATACCGCAGCGTTCAGCGCCGGACAGGCCAGCATCGACTACCACTCCAACACCACGGTCGGCCCGGACCCGGACAACATCACCTTCGACAACGCCACCGTCACCGCCACCATCACGGTGGACGAGGCGCCGGTGATCACCAGCGCCAACACC
>JBDSAN010000059.1:0-13291 GCA_039922115.1 Jatrophihabitantaceae bacterium | reverse complement strand
GCTGCGCCGACGAGCCATGAGTGAAGCTGTTCTGGTTAACCTGGCCGCTGCCGAGGTGGGTCTGGATCCAGTCGTCGCCGATCCGGCCGGCGGTGTCCAGCGCCGCGGTCACGTCCGCCTTGCTGATATCGCTGATCAGCGGCTGGCCGGACGGCCCTGGCACTGTGGTCGCGTGATGGGCCCAGACCCCGGCGTAGCAGTCGGCCTGCAATTCCAGCCGTACCGAATCGGACTTCGCCCCGGACGCCGAGTGGTTGATCTTGGCCTCGGTGCCCAGCAGATCCTGCACGTGGTGGCCGTACTCGTGCGCCAGCACGTAGGCGTTCACGAATGCCCCGCCAGTCGCACCGAACTGGCTGGTCAGCTGGTCGAAGAAGGACAGGTCGATATAGACCTTGTCGTCGGCCGGGCAGTAGAACGGCCCAACCCCGGAATCGGCCGCGCCGCAGCCGGTGGAGGTCTGTCCGCGAAAGAAGCGGGTCGGCGCGTGCTGGTAGGCCGGGCCTAGCGCGGGCAACTCGGACGCCCAGTATTCCTCGATGGATTCGATGTCGGCGACCAGCGCGCAGTCGGTCCGGCTGTTGGCGTCCTTGCCGGTCTTGCAGGACGACTGGAGCTGGCCGTTGTCGACCGAGGTGACGTTGCTGCCGGCACCTACACCGGACAGCCCGGTCAGTCCACCCGGCAGGCCGCTACTGCCACCGCCGCCGAGCACGTTGATCAGCACCACCACGATGACGCCGACGAGGCCGAGGCCACCGCCACCAGCGGCCAACCCGCCCACTCCGAAACCACCGAAGCCACCCGAACCACCACCAGCTCGGGCATCCTCCACCACCGAGGTGTCCAGTTGGGCGTCATCGTTGTACTGCATCGGTCCCCCCACCAGCAACCCCGAACGACAGGAGCCGGCCAGCGCTGCGCACCGGCCGGTTCGGGCATCACCGTACGGTAACCTGGACTGCATGGGCACCGGCCACTAACCACCGTTCCAACGCGGCTATCGCCGCTCCGCCGTCCTGCCCGCTGGCCTTCCCACCTGGCCTCAACGCCCAGAAAGCCCAGAACCGATCATGATCACCGCCACTGAGCTAGAACTGCGCGCCGGCGCCCGAATCCTGCTGCAACCAACCACTTTGCGGGTGCAGGCTGGCGACCGGATCGGCCTGGTCGGCCGTAATGGAGCCGGCAAGACCACCAGCCTGAAGGTGCTCGCCGGTGAGAACCTGCCGCACGCCGGCTCGATCTCGGCCAACACCCCGGTCGGCTACCTGCCGCAGGATCCGCGAACCGGCGACCTGGACCAGCGGGCCGGCGACCGGGTGCTGTCGGCGCGTGGCCTGGACACCATCCTGCACGAGCTGACCACGGTTGGTCAGCGGCTGGCCACCGAGCACGGCGACGACGCGCTGGTTCGCCGTTATGGCCAGCTGGAGGAACGGTTCTCATCCCTCGGCGGCTACGCGGCCGAGGCCGAAGCAGCCCGGATCTGCTCGCACCTGGGGCTGCCCGAGCGGGTGCTCGGCCAGCCGGTGGGCACCCTGTCCGGTGGCCAGCGGCGCCGGATCGAACTGGCCCGGATCCTGTTCGCCGACTCGGCCGGCGAGCCCACCCCGCTGCTGCTGGACGAGCCGACCAACCACCTGGATGCCGACTCGATCGGCTGGCTGCGTGACTTTCTCAAGGGCCACAAGGGCGGCCTGATCGTGATCAGCCACGATGTCGAGTTGCTCGACGCGGTGGTCAACAAGGTCTGGTACCTCGACGCCAATCGGGCCGAGGTCGATGTCTACAACGTCGGCTGGCAGACCTACCTGAAGCAGCGTGAGACCGACGAGCGGCGCCGGCACCGGGAACGTGCCAATGCCGAGCGCAAGATCGATCAGCTGCGCGGCCAGGCGGACAAGATGCGGGCCAAGGCCACCAAGGCCCGCGCTGCGCAGCAGATGCTGCGGCGCGCCGATGCGCTCAATGCCGGGCTGGCCGAGGTTCGGGTCGGTGACAAGGTGGCCAAGCTGCGCTTCCCGGATCCGGCGCCGTGCGGCCGGACCCCGCTCACTGCCGAGGGCCTGTCCAAGTCCTACGGCTCGCTCGAGGTGTTCACCGACGTCGACCTGGCCATCGACCGGGGCACCCGGGTGGTGGTGCTCGGACTCAACGGCGCGGGCAAGACCACGCTGCTGCGGTTGCTGTCCGGTGCCGAGCACAGCGACACCGGCGAGGTGGTGCCGGGCCACGGCCTGCGGCTGGGCTATTACGCCCAGGAACACGAGACATTGGACACCGAACGGACGGTGCTGGAGAACATGCGCAGCTCGGCGCCGGATCCGGCCGACCTGCAATTACGCAGCGTGCTCGGGGCATTCCTGTTCTCCGGTGACGATGTGGACAAGCCGGCCGGGGTGCTGTCCGGTGGGGAGAAGACCCGGCTGGCATTGGCGATGCTGGTCACCAGCGCCGCGAACGTACTGCTGCTGGACGAGCCGACCAACAACCTCGATCCGGCCAGCCGCGAGCAGGTGCTGGAGGCGTTGCGGCGCTACAGCGGGGCGATTGTCCTGGTCACGCACGATGAGGGCGCCGTCGAAGCACTCAATCCGGACAAGGTGATTCTCCTGCCGGACGGAATCGAGGACAGCTGGAGCGCGGACCTGTCCGATCTCATCGCGCTGGCCTGAAGAAAGATCATCCGCCCATTGCGGTATCGCCGATCTACCTGCTAGCAAGGTGCTATCACTGGCCCATTCGCGAAGGGACTGACCCCGCAGCCGTCGCGAACTCCGGTCCGCAATAGCTGACTGCAGTTGTCAGTCAGGCACCGCACCTGTCCGCAGAGAGGAACTGACGGTGACCGATCTCAAAAAGGGCGCCCGCATTACGGGGTCCGACCGCAGCAAGCTGGCTATCGAGATCAAGAAGCAGTACGAGAAGGGACGAAGCATTCGTGAACTGGCTGATAGCCACAAACGATCATATGGTTTCATTCATCGGCTGCTGACTGAGAACGAGGTGTCGCTGCGCGGCCGCGGCGGCGCCACTCGCGGAAAGAAGAAGTAGACCTGAACTCATCGACCGATCCCGCTGGCCGGAGCGATTACCCGATCGCCGAGGCTGCGGGGTTTACCCTCGCGCTGTCCGATGACCGGACGCTGGCCACCATAACGCTCAACCAACCGCAGATCCGCAACGCGCAGAACCCGCTGACCTGGCACTGGTTCGAGCGTGCCGTCAACGACCTGCCGGGCACCGTCCGGGTGTTGCTGGTGCGCGGGGACGGCCCGTCCTTCTCAGCCGGCCTGGATCGGCGGTTGCTGACCGGCGAAGGCATCGAGGGCGCCACCCGGCCGCTGGCGATTGCCGAGATGTCGGCTGAGCAGGCCAGCGACGAGATCGCCGGCTATCAGCGCGGGTTCGCCGCCTTCGCCCGTCCCAACCTGATCAGCATCGCCGCGGTGCAGGGGCATGCGGTCGGTGCCGGCTTCCAGCTGGCGCTGGCCTGTGACCTGCGGGTGGCTGCAGCGGACGCGCAGTTCACCATGGCCGAGGTACAGCTCGGCTTGGTGCCCGACCTCGGCGGCACCAAGCGGCTGATCGAGCTGGTTGGCTACTCCCGGGCTTCGGCCATCTGCCTGACCGGTCGTCGGGTGAGCGCGGCCGAGGCGCTGCAGCTGGGGCTGGTCAACGAGGTCGTGCCGCTGCCGGAGCTGGCCGCCGCGGCCGAACGCTGGATCGCAGACATCATGGCTCGGCCGGCCGGCGCGGTGACCGAGATCAAGGCGTTGTTGCTGGCCGCGGCCGACCGTGGCCAGGCTGAGCAGGAGCTTGCCGAGCGCGCGGCTCAACACCGGCAGTTACGCAGTCTGGTCGGCATCGAGGACGAACGCTGACCGCTGGTCGCGAAACTGTCAGGGCCGTGCGGCACTCTCATTGACGTCCTGAAATCTCGATGCTGAGGGTGTGAACGATGCCGATGAGCTTCCAAGTGGCAATCGACTGTGCCGATCCGGACCGGCTGGTCAGGTTCTGGGCCGCGGCCCTGGGCTACCAGCCCGAGCCGCCGCCGGCCGGCTTCGCGACCTGGCGTGAGTATTGGCGTGACGTCGGCGTGCCCGAGGATGAACTGGGGTTCGGCGCAGACTGCGTCGACTCGATCATCGACCCGGACGGTGCCGGCCCACGGATCTGGTTCCAGATCGTGCCCGAATCCAAGTCGATCAAGAACCGGCTCCATTTTGACCTGCGTGCCAGCGGTGGCCGGGCGGTGCCGATCGAGCTACGTCGGCAGCGAGTCGATGCCGAAGCCAGCCGGCTGGTCGAGCTGGGCGCCACGCTGCTGAGCGTCCTGGACACCGAGGGCCTGGACCACTACGCGGTCGCGATGGCCGATCCGGAGGGCAATGAGTTCGACATCAATTGACGCGGGGACGGGTGAACGGCCTAGCGCCGCAAGCCGGACAGCGATGGCGGCACCGGCCGCCGCCGGATCAGCGGATAATCAAGTGGTGATGACTCGATGACCCACCCCGGCGGCCACTGGACCGTAATGCGCTCGATGCGCCGTGACCCGGCGCTGTCGAAGCGCCCGCTGCGGGCGGGTACCGCCAAGCGCGTGGTCGGCTTCGCCTCGCCGTACAAGCTGATCTTGTTCCTGTTCCTGATCGTGATCGTGCTCGACTCACTGATCGGGGTGGCCACGCCGGTGCTTGCCGGCAAGGTGATCAACCAGATCACCAGCCACGGCAGGGTGCACACGGTGGTGGTGCTGGCCCTGATCATCGCCGGCCTGGCGGTGGTCGACACCGCGCTGTCGCTGGCGCAGCGCTGGTACTCGTCTCGGATCGGCGAGGGCTTGATCTATGACCTGCGCACCGCGGTGTTCAACCACGTGCAACGGATGCCGCTGGCGTTCTTCACCCGTACCCAGACCGGCGCCCTGGTCAGCCGGCTGAACTCCGACGTGCTCGGCGCTCAGCAGGCCTTCACCTCGACGCTGTCCGGCCTGGTCAGCAACGTGGTCAGCCTGGTGTTCACGGCTACCGTGATGTTCACGCTGTCCTGGCAGATCACCGCGCTGGCGCTGGTGCTGCTGCCGGTCTTCGTGCTGCCGGCACGCCGGATCGGCACCCAGCTGCAGACCATCACCCGCGAGTCCTACACCCTCAACGCCTCGATGAACGCGACCATGACCGAGCGGTTCAACGTGGCCGGGGCGCTGCTGGTGAAGCTGTTCGGCAAGGCCGAGGTCGAGTCGGAATCGTTCAGTTCGCGGGCCGCCCGGGTGCGTGACATCGGCATCCGGTCAGCGATGTACGGCCGGACCCTGTTCGCCGCGCTCAGCCTGGTGGCCAGCCTCGCCCAGGCCCTGGTCTACGGCCTGGGTGGTTACTACGCGATCACCGGGCAGCTGTCCACCGGCACCGTGGTCACGCTGGCGCTGCTGCTGTCCCGGCTCTACGGCCCGCTCACCGCGCTATCCAACGCCCGGGTCGACATCATGAGCGCGCTGGTCAGCTTCGATCGGGTCTTCGAGGTGCTGGATCTGAATCCGCTGATCGACGACGCGCCGGATGCAGTGCCGATCGATCGGGCCGCGCTGCAGGCCGGTGGCGCCACGGTCGAGTTCAGCGACGTCTGGTTCTCTTACCCGACTGCCGAGGAGGTCTCGCTGGCGTCGCTGGAGGACGTCGCGGTGCTCGACCAGACCGCCAGCCAGGACGTGCTACGTGGGGTCAGCTTCCATGCCGCCGCCGGCCAGATGGTCGCGCTGGTCGGGCCGTCCGGCGCCGGCAAGACCACCATCAGCCAGCTGGTGCCCCGGATCTATGACGTGCGCTCGGGCTCGGTCCGGATCGGCGGCCAGGACGTCCGATCGGTCACCCAGCAATCGCTGCGGGACGCGATCGGAGTGGTCAGCCAGGACGCGCACCTGTTCCACGACACGATCGCGGCCAACCTGCGCTACGCCAGCCCAGCCGCCACCGACGATCAGCTGTGGCGGGCACTTGCCGCGGCCAACATCGCCGACAAGATCGGTGAGCTACCCGACGGCCTGGGCACCGTGGTCGGCGATCGCGGTTACCGGCTGTCCGGTGGCGAGAAGCAGCGCATCGCGATCGCCCGGCTGCTGCTCAAGGCCCCGCCGATCATGATCCTGGACGAGGCCACCGCGCACCTGGACAGCGAGAGCGAGCGGCTCGTCCAGAACGCGCTTTCGGTTGCCTTGAAAGGCAGAACGTCCCTGGTGATCGCGCACCGGCTGTCCACCATCCGGGCTGCCGATCTGGTGCTGGTGGTCGAGGACGGCCGGATCGTGCAGTCCGGCAGCCACGAGCAGCTGCTCCGAGCCGGCGGCCTGTACGCCGAGCTGTACCGCACCCAGTTCGCCAGCGACGTCGCGACCGCGGTCGAGGATCAGCTCGACGCCGATGAGCTGGCAGCGCCTACCAGCTGACGTCGGCCAGCGCCTGCGGCCAGCGCCCGTGAGCCAGCAGTTGACCAGCCACAGCGAACCAGCGCTGCCTAGTTGGCGACCGAGATGATGGGGGAGTCCGGCGCTGCCAGCAGCCCCTGAAATGCCAGCTCCGCGGCGCCGATCAGCGCCGAGTCCTGCCGCAGGCCCGGTAGCAACAACTGCACGCCGGCTCGGGCCGCGGCCATCGCCCGGCGGTCCAACTCGGCCTCGACGGTAGCCCGTTCCAGCCGGACCACCTCGGCCAGCGAACCGCCGACGACGATCACCTGCGGGTTGAAGCAGTTCACCACGTTGGCCAGGCTGCGTCCGAGCCAGACCGCGACGGTGCGTACCGCAGCCAGCGCCCGTTCCTCACCGGCGGCGGCGTTGATGAACACCGCATCGACTGCTCGCGGCCCGTGCCGGTCGGTTACGCCGGCGGCCCGCAGCAGCGCGTGCTCGCCGATGTAGGTCTCCACGCAACCGGTGCTGCCGCAGTGACATGGCGGGCCGTCCGGGTTGATGGTCATGTGCCCGATCTCGCCGGCGTACCCGCCGACGCCGTACAGCTGCAGCCCTTCGGCAATCACCCCGCCGCCGACGCCGACGCTGCCGTTGAGATACACCAGATGGTCATAGCCAATCGCCGCGCCACGCTGGTGCTCGGCGATCGCGCCAAGATCGGCGTCGTTGCCCACCTGCACGTCCAGCTGGACCGGCAACAGGTCGGACAGCAACTGGGCGAAGTGCACCGCCCGCCAGTTCAGGTTCGGCGCGTGCTCGACAAAGCCGTCCCGGCGACGCACGGTGCCTGGCACGCTCACCCCGATGCCGACCGGGCCGTTGACGCCAGGCCGGCGCTGGGCCAGCCAGCCGGCGTCGCTGACGATCCGGGCGGCGACCGCTTCAGGTCGCCGCTCGGCACCGTCGATCGCGATCTGGCGCCGCTCGTGCACCGCGCCACCGAGGCCGACGGTCGCGGTGACGATCCGCTCGACGGCGATATCGACCGCTATTACGTATGGCCCGTCCGCGCGCGGGGCGACTACGTGCGAGGGTCGGCCGGCCCGGTCGCGCACTGAAGGGACGTACTCGATGACCAGGCCGAGGCCGACCAGGTCCGATACCAGGGCCCCGATGGTGCTGCGGTTCAGGCCGGTGGCGGCGGTCAGCTCGGCCCGGGTGAGCTCGCCGTGCTGGTGGATGTGACGCAGCAGCAGGCTCAGGTTGTGCCTGCGGATCTCCTCCGGCCGCACCGCCAACCGCTGCGCCACCGACCAAATCCTCTCGTTAACTAGCTTTGCCTAGGCCGCTCGGGCCGGGCCCGATCAGCCCAGTCCGGCTGCGCCGGCCCGCCGCCGGGACAGCGCGTCGACCGCCGCTGCCAGCAGCAACACCGCACCGGTCACGATGTACTGGATCGAGTCGCGGTTATTGCCCTGCACCAGGTCGGCCATGCCGTTGGCGATCACCGCCACCACCAGGCCACCGATGATCGCGTCACCGGGACGGCCCCGGCCACCGAACAGGCTGGTGCCACCGATCACCGCCGCGCCGACCGCGAGCAGCAGGGTGTTGCCGCCGCCGGTGTTCGCGTCCACCGAGTGGGTGTTCGAGGCAATGAGCACGCCACCGACGCCAGCCATGAACGAGCTGATCACAAACACCGAGATCCGGATCCGGTCGACCCGGATGCCGGCGCGCCGGGCCGCTTCGGTGTTGCCACCGACGGCATAGATGTGCCGGCCGTACCGGGTGCGCCCGAGCACGAAGGACCAGACCGTGAAGAAGAACATCATGATCAGCACGACCCACGGCACGCCCCGCAACGCCGGCGGCTTGACCAGCACCAGCTTGCCGTTCTGGTTGATCAGCTGGCTGCCCCCGGTGCCGCCGCGGTTCAGGTTGAGCAGGTAGACGGCCAGGCCGGCGACCACGGCGAGCGCGATTACCTTGACCGCGACCAGCGCGATCGGCTCGGCGGTCAAGCCGGCCCTGGACCTGGACTGCACCTGCTGCAGCTTGACCAGGCCGTAGCCAACGATTGCCAGCACGGCCAGCAGCCAACCCAGCCACGGAGCCATCTGACCGTTGTAGAGGTTGGTGATGAAGTCGTTCGTGATCGAGATGTTGCCGTGCGCGCCGGCACCATTGAGCACGATGAACAGCGTGACGCCCTGGAAGGCCAGGAACAGCGCCAGCGTGACCACGAAGGACGGGATCCGGACCTTGGCACACAGCCAGCCGGTACCGAGCCCGATTGCCAGGCCGCAGACCAGCGCGGCGCCGATCGCGAACGGCCAGGACCAGCCGTAGCCGACCGAGACCCGGGCCATCAGGGTCGCGCAGACTCCGGCCGCGGTGCCGGCGGCCAGGTCGATCTCACCGAGCAGCAGGACGAAGACCAGCCCCATCGCGATGAAGATCGTAGGCGAGGATTGCTTGAGCAGGTCGGAGAAATTCGCCAGCGAGCCGAAGTTCGACCGTAGCGACCAGAACACCGCTACCAGCACGACCAGCCCAGCTGTCGCCGGCAGCGAACCCATGTCACCGCTGCGAATCCGCTGCAGGTAGGTACGGGCGTAGTCGGCCAGGCCGCCCTCGATCGGGGCGGTCGCCGCGATCGCGCTCAGGTCGGAGTCGTCCGGGTCCGCGCTGACGGTGGTCGTCGGCATGTCTTCAGAAGTCGTCATGTCAGGCCGTCCCGGTGGTTACCTGCTCGGCGGGCAGGCCGATCGATCCGGTCCGCCCGGTGGTGATCAGCTCCACCAGTTGCTGCTGGTCGACGTCCTTACGATCAACGATCGCAGCCATCTGACCGAGGTAGAGCACCGCGATCTTGTCCGCGACCTGCAGCACGTCGTTCATGTTGTGGCTGATCAGGACCACCGCGATGCCCTGGTCGGCCAACCGGCGGACCAGGTCGAGCACCTGGGCGGTCTGCGCGACACCGAGCGCGGCGGTCGGCTCGTCCAGCAGGACGACTTTGGACTGCCACAGCACCGACTTCGCGATCGCCACCGTCTGCCGCTGGCCACCGGACAGGCTGGAGACCCGCTGGCGGACCGACTTCACGGTGCGGACGGACAGGCTCTTGAGCGCGCCAGCAGCGGCCTTTTCCATGCTGATCTCGTCCAGGATCGGTCCGCGATGGTTCTCCCGGCCGAGGAACATGTTCTGCACGATGTCCAGGTTGTCGCACAGGGCGAGATCCTGGTAGACGATCTCGATACCGAGCTCGGACGCGGCCCGCGGCGAGTGCACCGAGACCGGGTTGCCTTCGAAGTGGTAGTCGCCCGAATCGATGGTGTAGCTACCACCGATGCACTTGACCAGCGTCGATTTACCGGCGCCGTTGTCGCCGACCAACGCAGTCACCTCGCCCACCGCTGCGCTGAAATCGACGCCGCGCAACACGTGTACTGGTCCGAAACTCTTGTTGATCGACCGCAGGTTCAGGATCGGTTCGGTCATGGTGCTAGCTAGCTCCCCTCAGAAGACTGGCGGATGGCACAGCGAGGGACTGCCGGCACGGCAGTCGGGGTAGAGCAGGTGAGGCGGCGAACCACTCGGGCTCGCCGCCTCACCGCCGGACTAGTTGACGCCGTTCGCGGTGCAGAGAGCGGCGTAGCTACCGGTGCACACCTGAGCCTTCGGGGTGTAGCCGTCATTGATCGGCTGCGCCACGTTGGCCTTGGTGATCGGGATCGGGGTGGCCAGGATCGCCGGAACGTCCTTGCCGCTGGTGGTGTCCTTGATCGTCGCGGTGGTCGTCGGGACCTGGCCGTTGACGATCTGCACCATCGCGTCGATCGCCGGGACAGCTTCCTGGCTGGACGGCTTGTAGATGCTGAAGCACTGGTCGCCGCTCATGATGTTCTGCAGGCCCTGGGCGGTCGCGTCCTGGCCGGACACGGCAACCTTGCCGTTGAGCTTCTGGTTCTTCAGCGCCGCGATGACCGACTGGGCCATCCCGTCGTTGGCAACCATGACCGCGTTGATGGTCGGGTGCTGGCGCAGCATCGCGGTGAAGGTGGTGCCGGCAACGGCGTTGTCCCACTTGGCGATCGACTGGTCGTCGACCTTCTTCCAGCCGGTGGTGGCCGAGAGCACCGAGTCGTAGCCCTGCTTGAACAAGGTGGCGTTGTTGTCAGTCGGCGCGCCGTTGACATCGACGTAGGTGACCGCGCTCTTGCCGGCGACCTCCGGGCACTTGACCATCGCGGCACCCTGAGCCTTGCCGACCGCGACGTTGTCGTAGGAGATGTAGAGCGCCGCGCCGCCGCCGAGGGTCAGCCGGTCGTAGTCGATGGTCGTGATGCCCTTGCTCTGGGCTTCCTTCTCGATCGCGGCACCGGAGGCCGAGTCAAGGTTGGTGATCATCAGGACCTTGACGCCGCTGCTCTCCATGCTCTCGGCGATGGTCTTCATCTTCGCCGCGTCGTTCTGAGCGTTCTGGATGTCACAGCTCAGGTTCACCTTCGTACACTCGGCCTTCATCGCGTCCGGGTCAGAGGTGACCCAACGCTGGGAGGACTGGGTGTCCGGCAGGATGATGCCGACCTTGGCGCCCTTGCCATCGAGGGCGCCGCCCGCACCGGATGAGCTCGGCGAGGCCGAGGTTCCGCCGGCCGGAGCCGTCGACGTCGGGGTGGTCGACTTCTTGCTCGAGGAGCACGCGCTCACGGCAAGCGTGGCCGCGGCTCCCACGACGATCAGGCCAATTGCGCTCTTGCGCATGGGCATTGCCGCCTTTCGGATGTGCGGCCGGAGTGGTCGAGCCATCACCTGCCGCTGAATGTTGTCGGCGGGAACATATCCCTGAATTGACCTGTTGGCAAAGACCTCGACATCGAGTTGTTACCTCGTGTCGTCCATTAGGTATCGAGAATGCGGTGCGGCGACATGACAAAGCTCGCGACTCGCCCGATAGTCGCTCGCTCCAGCAGAACCTCCGATGTTTCGTTGCCGGGCAGGGCAAAACGTCTAATTCCGCTAGGTTGCGGCCCTGGTGACCCGGCAGGTCGTGCCCGCCGGGCCTCGCTGCGATGATGGGCAGATGACCACGCTCGGCGCGATTTTTCCACCCGACCTACCACCGGAACGGCTGCGATCGGTTGCGATGGCAGCTGATCAAGCCGGCCTGCAGCAGCTGTGGCTGTGGGAGGACTGCTTCGCCGAGAGCGGCATCGCGACCGCTGGCGCGATCCTGGCCTGGACCGATCGGCTGGCGGTCGGCATCGGCCTGCTACCGGTGCCGTTGCGCAATGTCGCGCTGACCGCGATGGAACTGGCCACCCTGCAACGGCTGTTCCCGGGCCGGTTGGTGCCCGGTATCGGACACGGCGTGCTGGACTGGATGGGCCAGGTCGGCGCACGCGCGGACTCACCGATGACGCTGCTGCGGGAGTACACCGTCGCGTTGCGCCAGTTGCTGCACGGTGCGACGGTGACCACGGCCGGACGCTACGTCCAGCTCGACAACGTGGCCCTGACCTGGCCGCCGGCTGCCGCGCCGCCGCTGCTGGTCGGCGCGGTCAAGCCCCGCACCGTGGCGCTGGCCGGTGAGCTCGCCGATGGGGTGATCCTCACCGGCGACACCAGTCCGGCCGACCTGCGGGTCGCGGTCGGGCACCTGCGGGCCGGCGCGGCGGCGGCCGATCGGGACGTCCAGGCCGACGTGGTGGTGTTCATCGCGGTACCAGCCGATGCCAGCGCGGACTTCGTGGCAGGTCGAGTTCAGGAGTTCGTGACGGCCGGCGCCACCCATCCGATCCTGCTCTCGGTCGGCGAGGGCAGGCCGCTGGAGCGCTTCGTCGAGTTCATCGCGCAGGACGTCCGGCCGCTGCTGGCGTAAGCCCGGTCAGGCGTTGGTCGCGCCGGGCTGACAGCGCGGGACGTCCGGCCGCTGCTGGCGTAAGCCGGTCAGGCGTTGGTCGCGCCGGCTACAGCAGCGAGCGCAGCACGTACTGCATGATCCCGCCGTGCCGGTAGTAGTCGGCCTCGCCCGGGGTGTCGATCCGGACGGTGGCGACGAAGGAGCGGTCATCGATCTGGACGGTCACCTCGTTCGGGATCCGGCCGTCGTTGAGCGCGGTGATCCCGCTGATGCTGATCGTCTCGGTACCGGTGATGCCGAGCGTGTCGGCGTTGTCACCCTTGGGGTACTGCAGCGGTAGCACGCCCATCCCGATCAGGTTCGACCGGTGAATCCGCTCGTAGGACTCGGCAATCACCGCGCGCACGCCGAGCAGCGCGGTGCCCTTGGCAGCCCAGTCCCGCGACGAGCCGGAGCCGTATTCCTTGCCGGCCAGCACGATCAGCGGCGTCCCGGCCTCGGCGTAGTTCACCGAGGCGTCATAGATCGTCGACTCCGGAGCTTGGTCGGCCTCGCCCTGGCTGAAGTCCCTGGTGAAGCCGCCCTCGGTGCCGGGCGCCAGCTGGTTACGCAGTCGAATATTGGCGAAAGTGCCCCGGATCATCACCTCGTGATTACCCCGCCGGGACCCGTAGGAGTTGAAGTCTTTGCGCTCGACGCCGTGCTCGGCCAGGTACTTGCCGGCCGGCGAGTCAGCCCGGATCGAACCGGCCGGGCTGATGTGGTCGGTGGTCACCGAGTCGCCCAGCAGGGCCAGTACCCGTGCGCCGGAGATGTCGGTGAGCGGATCCGGCTGCGCCTTCATCCCGTCGAAGTACGGGGGCTTGCGCACGTAGGTGGACTCGGAGTCCCAGGCGAAGGTGTCACCTTCCGGGGTCTCCAGACCCTGCCAACGCTCGTCGCCCGCGAACACGTCTGCGTAATCCTTGACGAACAGTTCACGGCTCATCGAGGAGGCGATG
>JBDSAN010000058.1:0-6016 GCA_039922115.1 Jatrophihabitantaceae bacterium | reverse complement strand
GGTCGAGTGAGTGGGACTTGTACTGGGTCAGCACGCAGATCCGCAGGAAGCCAGCATTGACCATGTTCGACAGGACGAAGTCGATCAGCCGGTAATTACCACCGAACGGTACGGCCGGCTTGGCGCGGTCGGCGGTCAGCGGCCAGAGCCGCTTGCCTTCGCCGCCAGCGAGGACGATGCCGAGTACCCGCACAGGTGCTGCCATGCGGCTAACCCTAGCGGGACTGCGAGCCTGGTCACAGTAGGGTTACTGGTATGCGGGCAGCGATGATCAGCTGGGAGTATCCGCCAGAGGTCTACGGCGGTGCCGGCGTGCATCTGGAATTCCTGGTAGCTCAACTGCGCAGCCTGATCGAGGTCGAGGTGCACTGCTTCGGTGCCGACCGGGACGAGCCGGACGTGCACGCCTACCGGCCGCCGGTCGAGCTGGCCGGGGCGAACCCGGCGCTGGCCACCCTGGGCACTGATATCGAGATCGCGGCCGCGCTGGGCGAGGTCGACGTGGTGCACTCGCACACCTGGTACGCCAACCTGGCCGGCCACCTGGCCTCGATGCTGCACGACATTCCCCATATCGTGACGGCACATTCGCTGGAACCGATGCGGCCGTGGAAGGCCGAGCAGCTGGGCGGTGGCTACCAGCTGTCGACCTGGGCCGAGCGGACCGCCTATGAATCGGCGGCAGCGGTGATCGCGGTCAGCACCGGGATGCGGGCCGACGTGCTCAGCGCTTATCCCGCGGTCGACCCCGCGAGGGTGCACGTGATCGCCAACGGCATCGACACCGAGCTGTACGGCCCGGTCGCCGACCGGGACGTGCTGGAGCGCTACGGCCTGAGCACCGACCGTCCGATCGCGCTGTTCGTCGGACGGATCACCCGCCAGAAGGGGGTCGCGCACTTGGTCGCGGCGGCCGCCGACTTCGCCCCGGACATCCAGCTGGCACTGTGCGCCGGCTCGCCGGACACCCCGGAGCTGGCAGAGGAGATCGCGGCCGGGGTGGTCCGGTTGCAGGCCGAGCGGGACGGGGTGATCTGGATCCAGCAGATGCTGCCCCGGCCGGAATTGCTCCAGCTACTCACGGCCGCCGACGTGTTCGTCTGCCCGTCCATCTACGAACCGCAGGGCATCGTCAATCTCGAGGCGATGGCTTGCGAGACCGCGGTGGTCGCCTCCCGGGTCGGCGGCATCCCGGACGTGGTGGTCGAGGGCGAGACCGGCCTGCTGGTCGACTATGCGCCGGACCCGCGCGAGTTCGAGGCCGGCCTGGCCGCGGCGGTCAACGAGCTGGTCGCCGACCCGGCCCGGGTGCGGGCGATGGGGTTGGCCGGCCGGCAGCGCGCGGTGACCGAGTACGGCTGGGCTGCGATCGCACAGCGCACAGTGGAGCTCTACCGGCGACTCAGCTAGCGCTGCCGGCCAACGGCTCAGCCGGCGCTGACCAGTTCGAGGTAGCGGCCGAGCAACCGGGCGCCGTAGCCGGTCGCGCCCTGGCTGGCCACCGCGCCATCCGAGGATGCCCGAGCCGGGCCGGCGATATCCAGGTGCGCCCAGACCGCATCGCCGGTGAACTGCTGCAGGAACAGCGCCGCGGTGATCGCACCGGGGCTACCTGGGTCGTTGCGTGAATCGGCGATCGGCGAGTCCAGCAGGTTCTTGTAGCTCTGCTCCAGCGGCATCCGCCACAGCGGCTCACTGGAATCGGCCGAGGCCTCGGCCAGCACGCCGGCGAGCTCGTCATCGTTGGCGAAGAAGCCGGCCGTCTCGGTGCCCAGCGCGACCTTCATCGCCCCGGTCAGGGTGGCCACGTCGATCAGCGCGTCCGGCTTGAGCTTGGCCACCGCGTAGGCCAGCGCATCGGCCAGGACCAACCTGCCCTCAGCGTCGGTGTTGCCGACCTCGGTGGTCCGGCCGCCGTAGTGCACGATCACGTCGGACGGGCGCATCGCGGTCGCCGACACCGCATTCTCGGCAGCCGGCACCAGCACCGTGACGTCCACCGCCAGTTTCTGCATGGCCGCGTACTGAACCGCGCCGAGCACCGCCGCGCCACCGCACATGTCGGTGTGCATCTGGCGCATGCCCTCGGCCGGCTTGATGTTCAGGCCACCGCTGTCGAAGGTGATGCCCTTGCCGACCAGCACCACGTGCCGGGGCTTGGCCGCACCCCGCTTGCGCCGGGCCCGGTAACTCACCTCGATCAGCCGGGGACGGGCCGCGGCGCCGCCACCCACGCTCAGCACGCCGCCGAAGCCCTGCTCGCGCAGCCAGTCCTCGTCCCGAACCGTGACCGTGCAACCGGCCGGGCTCAGCTGCTGGTCGGCGAGCTCGCCGAACCGCTGCGGGGTGAGCTCGTTGGCCGGGGTGTTGCCCAGATCGCGCGCCCAACCCACCGCGTCGGCGGCCTCGTCACCGGCCGACAGCCCGGCGTGGTCGAGCTGGCCGACCAGATCGATGGTGTGCAAGCTGTCCTGCGCGGTCGAGGCCAGGCTGTAGCGGTAGCCGCCGAGCACCAGGCCCTCGGCCAGCGCCTGGCTGCGCGGTGCCTCCGGGGCGTCGATCGCGACGCAATAGCGCCGGCTCTCTGGCCCGGCGCTGACGGCCCGACCGATCCGAACCCCGGCGATCCGCAGTTCCCGGCTGGTCCCGGCCCCGAGCCCGACCAGCAGCACCGTGGACGGCACCGAGCCGGGCATCGTGATGGTGGCCAGCGAGCCGGCACCAGCGTCAGGCTTCTCGTCGGTGACGTAGCGGGTGATCGCCTCGGCCACCTGGACCGGAAGCACCTCGGTCGCGATGTCAACCAGTAGCGGGCCGTCCGCGGCCAGGCCGAGGGCAAGGACGTCCGCACTGCGACGGCGGTCAGGCACTTGCAACAGGATCACGGCAGACTCTCCGAACTGGCTGCGAGGGGTGGATCTCGGGACGGCACCGGCGGCTGGGCCGGTCGGACGGTGGTCGGACACTAGACGGCCCCAGCCACTCCGGACGCTTGCGCGCCCGGTGGGCTGGGGCCGGTGGGTTGCTAGCCGACAGCGCCGATGAGCGCATCGGACAGCGCGCTCGCCTCATCGGCGGAAAGCTCGACGACGAGACGTCCGCCGCCCTCCAGCGGAACGCGCATAACCAAGCCGCGACCCTCCTTGGTGACCTCCAGCGGACCATCACCCGTCCGCGGCTTCATCGCCGCCATGCGTGCCTCCTATAGCGTTCGCCAACTGCATCATCACCGGGCTGCTAGACCCTGATTGGAGCAGCCGGAGCAGACAGTGCTGGACACATTCTCTCGCATGTGCTGCGATCAAGCCAAAGCGGCCCGTCCGAGACGGGCAGTCGCTCGGTTCCGGCAGCCCGCATCCGGCTACGCTGCAGGCATGGCTGATGTGCTGCTAGTCGACCGAACTGACCAGGTTGCCACGCTTACGATGAACCGTCCGGAGTCGTTGAACTCGCTGTCGGTGGAGCTCAAGAACGCGCTGGTAGCAACCCTCACCGAGCTGGCTGGTGACCCCGGCGTGCGGGCGGTGGTGCTCACCGGCAGCGGCCGGGGCTTCTGCGTCGGGCAGGACCTGGCCGAGCACATCGAGCTGCTGCAGGCCGGTGACCCGGCGCCATTGCGCACGGTGGAAGAGCACTACAACCCGATCACGCTGGCGATCACCGAGATGGCCAAGCCGGTGATCGCCGCCGTCAACGGCACTGCGGCCGGCGCCGGTGCCTCGCTCAGCTTCGCCTGCGACCTGCGGATCGTCTCTGACCAGGTCAAGTTCCTGCTCGCCTTCGCCAACGTCGGGCTCGGCCTGGACAGCGGGGTGTCCTGGACGTTGCCCCGGCTGATCGGCTCGGCCCGCGCGCTGGAACTGTGCCTGCTCGCCCAACCGATCACCGCCCAGGTGGCCGAGTCCTACGGCCTGGTCAGCCAGCTCGTCGCGCCCGATCAGGTGTTGCCGGTAGCCCAGGAACTCGCTAGCCGGCTGGCCGCCGGGCCGACCGTGGCCTACGCCGCGATCAAGCACGCGATCGGCTACTCGGCTGCCCACACGCTGCGCGAGTCGCTGGCCAACGAGGCCGTCCAGCAGGCGATGGCCGGCGCCACCGCGGACCATCGCATCGCGGTAGCTGCCTTTGTGAACAAGCAGAAACCAGCCTTCACCGGCCGCTGAGCGCTCGGAAGCAATAGGACACGTGGTCATCGACCATGCCGACTGCCTGCATCATGGCGTAGGCGGTGGTCGGGCCGACGAAGGCGAAACCGCGCCGCTTCAACTCCTTGGCCATTGCCTTGGATTCCGGGGTGATCGCGGCGATGTCGGTCAGCAGCGCCGGCCGCTGATGCTCGGCCGGGCCGAAGGACCACAACAGCTCGGTCAATCCCTCCGGCACCTGATCGAGGACCGCCCGGGCGTTGTTGATGGTCGCGTCGACCTTGGCCCGGTTGCGCACGATGCCCGGATCGGCCAGCAGTCGCTGCCGGTCGTCCTCGCCGAATCCCGCGACCTCAGCGATCCGGAAGCCGGCGAAGGCGGCCCGGAAGTTCTCCCGCTTGCGCAGGATGGTCAGCCAGGACAGCCCGGACTGGAAGGCTTCCAGGCTCAACCGCTCGAACAGCTTGTCATCGCCGCGCACCGGCACGCCCCACTCGCGGTCGTGATAGTCCACGTACTCAGGGGCGCTATCGCCCCAATCGCAGCGGCGCCGCTCGGTCACTCAACGGTCCGGGCAGCATCAGACTGAGCGTCCTCGGGATGCGCAGCCGGCTCCGACTTGCGACTGGCCGCCGCGCCAGGTCCCCGAGGTTCGAAGGTCCCACCGGCCTGCCCGCGCAGCCGGGCGATCTCCTCATCGCGCACCACGATCTCGGCGGCCAGCCGGTCGATCAGGTCATCGGTCTCGCGGAAGCGGTAGCCACGCAGGCTGACCGGGATCCGCAGCCGGTCGAGGTCATCCGGGCGCATCCGGCGATCCTCCGGCAGCAGGAACGGCCGGTTGTCCCGCTCGGCGCCCACCGACAGCCCGGCCGGCAGCAACGCCACGACTGCGTAGAACAGCACCGCGGCAACCACCAGCGTCAGCAGCAGGTAGCCCAGCAGCAACATCACCCGGTGATCCTGACACGCGAACCAGCAGCGGTCTAATGCGGGCCGGCTGCTGTTTCGGTGACAGTCTCGATGACCGCGAACGCCGCTGCCACTGAACCGACCAGGCGCAGGTGTTGCCAGGCAGCCTCGCGGACGAAGCCGGCGCGCACCATCGATGCGATGAAGTCCCACAGCGGCTGGTAAAACCCGTCCGGATCGAGCACGATCACCGGCTTGGCATGCAGGCCCAGCGAGCCGGCCGTCCAGGCTTCGAAGAACTCCTCCAGGGTGCCGATGCCGCCGGGCAGGATCAGGAAGGCATCAGCGTGCGCGTCCATCAGTGCCTTGCGCTCGCGCATGGTCTGCACCACCAGCAGCTCGTCGGCGTCGTGATCGGCCACCTCGAGGTCGACCAGCTGCTGCGGGATGACCCCCACCGTGTGCGCGCCGTGCGCGCGGGCCGCGCTGGCCACCGCACCCATCATCGAGACCCGGCCACCACCGGAGACCAGCCGGTGGCCGCCATCGCCGATCCGGCGGCCGACCTCGGTGGCCAGCCGCAGGTAGCTCGGGTCGATCTGCTCGGACGAGGCGCAGAACACGCAGACAGCAGCCATCAGCGGCTACTGCGCATCGTGCACACCCGAGGATCGGGACTCATCGATCGCGGCGGCCTCGAATCGGGACTGCGCCGACCGCTCGGCGTCGGCCCCGCGGATGATCGAGACTGCCTCATCAACGCTGTCGGTGAGCCGGATCAGTTCCAGGTCAGCCGCGGCCACCTTGCCTTCGGGCAGCATGGTGTCCCGGATCCAGGCCAGCAGCCCCGACCAGTACCTGGTGCCGAACAGGATCACCGGGAACCTGGTCACCTTGCGGGTCTGCACCAGCGTCAGCGCCTCGAACAGCTCGTCCAGGGTGCCGAACCCGCCGGGCAG
>JBDSAN010000057.1:0-5628 GCA_039922115.1 Jatrophihabitantaceae bacterium | reverse complement strand
ACCGATCGTGATCGTGCCGGATTCCGATGGTCGCGACCCGGCCCGCCTGGTGCGGTTGCTCGAGCAGCACGGGGTGACCAGGCTGGTCGCCGTACCGTCGCTGCTCCGGGCGATCCTGGACAACGTTCCGGATGCCGGACGTCGCCTCGCCGCGCTGCGGTTCTGCCATTCCAGCGGAGAGGAACTGCCACCGGAGCTCGCGGCCCGGTTACGGCGGGAGCTTGCCGGCTGCGTGCTCATCGACCTGTTCGGGTCTTCGGAGACATCGGCCGACGCCACCTGGCAGGTGATCGAGGACCGGACTCCACCCGCGACGGTCGGCCGTGCGCTACCGGGCATGCGGACGCAGGTGCTCGACGCGGACGGGACGCCGCAACCGGCGCTGTTCCCGGGCCAGATCTTCGTGTCGGGCGTCGGGTTGAACCGGGGTTATGCCGGTCATGCTGATCTGACGGCGGCGAAGTTCTTACCGGACCCGTTCGGTCCGCCAGGCAGCCGGATGTTCGCCACCGGCGACCGCGGCCGGCTCACCTCCGACGGCCGGCTGCGCTACCTCGGGCGGCTCGACAACCAGGTGAAGGTGCGCGGCCACCGCGTCGAACTGGGTGAGATCGACGCGGTGTTGCGCACGCACCCGGAGGTGCAGGCGGCCCTCACCGGTGTGGACACCACCGCCGTCGGCGGGCCGCAACTGGTGTCGGCGGTGGTACTGGCTGCCGACAGCAGCACCGAACAGTT
The DNA here is from genome assembly GCA_039922115.1 of Jatrophihabitantaceae bacterium. Taxonomy (GTDB): domain Bacteria; phylum Actinomycetota; class Actinomycetes; order Mycobacteriales; family Jatrophihabitantaceae; genus Jatrophihabitans_A. Next base: position 4,890 of record JBDSAN010000057.1, on the reverse strand, counting down.
GCCAACCGAGCAGCGAGTGGCGGAGTGGCAGCAGCTGTACGAGCAGCTGTACGCCGACTTCGGCCACGACGCCGACTCCGGGGTGTGGACGAGCAGCTTCACCCAGCAGCCCTTCGAGGCCGCCGAGCTGGACGAATGGATCGACGAGGCGGTGACGACCGTTCGCGACCTCGGGGCGCGTCGCATCCTCGAGATCGGCTGCGGCAGCGGGAACCTGTTGTTCGCCCTCGCCGACAGCGTCGACCTGTATGCCGGCACCGATTTCGCGCCGACCGCCGTGCAGCTGGTACGGGACCGGGTGGCGCAGCGTCCCGCGGGGGCAGCCGGGGTCATCGACGTCCAGGTAGCCGCTGCTGCCGACGAGCCGCCGTTCCTTGGAGTCGATTTCGACGCCGTGCTGCTGAACTCGGTGACTCAGTACCTGCCCAGCCACGACTACGTCTTCCAGGCGCTGGAGCGGGCCACCCAGGCTGCCGCACCAGGCGGAACGGTGTTCGTCGGCGACGTCCGCGACCTCGCGCTGCAACGCAGGTTCCACGAGGCGGTGGCCCGGGTGCGCCTCGGTCCGGCGGCCACGGAGGACGCGGTGGCGCAGCTGACCGAGCAGCGGTTACGAGCGGATAAGGAACTCGTCCTGTCGGCCGACTTCTTCCTGGAGGCCGCGGCGCGGCTCGACCGGGTGAGCGCGGTGGAACTACGGCACAAACGCGGTCGGCACCACAACGAGATCACCGCCTACCGCTTCGACGTCCTGCTGCGGGTGGCCGGTGGGCCGGAGTCTGCCTGCCTGCAGGTCGAGCGGGTGCCATGGCCGCACTCGGACTCGGCCCCGGTCGTCACGCTCCGCGAGCTACTTGCCGCCCATGCCGGTGCCGTCGAGATCGCCGACGTCCCCAACGGCAGGCTCGGGTCGGGCCTCGATCCCGAGGAGGCATGGCTGGTGGCCCGACGCACCGGCCGCACTGTCTCGGTGGTACTGGCGGGAAGCCGTGACCCGGTCCTGATGGATCTGCGTTTCAGCCCGGTCGGACGGCCGCTGGCGGACTTCGCATGGTCGGAGCTGCCGATCCTTCCGGGCAGCTGGGCGGAGCGGGCCAACCATCCGGTCCAGGCCCTCGCGGATTCCGCGGTGATCTCCCGGGTCCGCGAGCATGCCCGGCGGTACCTACCGCGACACGCCATCCCGCTGATCGAGGTGGTCGACCAGCTGCCGACGACCGACACCGGCAAGGTGAGTCGCCGGGGCGTCGTCGCGCATGCGCGGCACAACTGGGCCACCGCCGCTACCGGGGCGACAGCGACTACAGGGGCAACCGCGGCTACAGGGGCGACAGCGGCCACAGTCGTCACGGCGGCTGCGTCGGCCGGCGCTGCCGGGCAGTCGTCGGCGGTTGCGGCAAGTCCGTCCACCCGGCCGGCTGAGGTCACCGGAACGGCGCCGACAGGTCCGGCAGGCATGTTGGCGCTGGTGCTCGAAGTCTGGCGCCAGGCCCTGGATCGCGCCGACATCACTCCGGACGAGAATTTCTTCGACCTCGGCGGCCACTCGCTGAGCCTGGTGCGGACGCACGTGATGCTGCAGAAGCTGCTCGACCGCGAGCTGCCTCTGGTCGATCTCTACGAGCACACCACAGCCCGCACGCTCGCCGCGTACCTGGCCGCATCGGACGCGGGCTCGGCCGAGAGCGCCGCCGGGCCGGCCGACAGTGCCACGGAGTCGGCACCGCGGGTCCGCGGCAGCCGACGTGAGGCGGTGCGGGCCCGGCGGGCCGCGGCCGGAGGACAGCAGTGACCGGGCACACCCGTCAGAAAGGCCAGGACATGCAGCAGGCAGCAAATACCGAACTCGACATCGCCGTCGTCGGAATCGCCGGTCGATTCCCCCAGGCACCCTCGGTGACGGAGTTCTGGCGCACCCTGTGCGAGGGCACGAATGCGACCGAGCGGTTGACCGACGCCGAGCTGGTCGCGGCCGCGGTGCCGGACCGGGACCGGCTCGACCCGGATTACGTCCCCGTCTGGTCGGGTCTGCCGGACGCCGACCTGTTCGACGCCGAGTTCTTCGGCTACTCCCCCGCCGAGGCCGAACTGCTCGATCCGCAACAGCGAGTGTTCCTCGAGACGGCGTGGCAGGCGATCGAGGACGCGGGCCTGGATCCGTCCCGGGTCGGCGACGTCGCGGTGTACGCCGCGACCGGCATTAATCAGTACCTGTTCGAGCAGCTGCTTCCAGACACCGCGTTGGTTCGGGCAACCGGCTCGTTCGGGCTGGCTGTCAGCAATGACAAGGACAACCTGAGCACCCGGGTCTCCTACAAGCTCGGGCTGACGGGCCCCAGCTTCACCGTCCAGTCCAACTGCTCGTCCGGCATGGTCGCGCTGCATCTGGCCGTCAGCGGCCTGCTCGACGGCCAGAGCGATGCGGCGCTGGTGGGCAGCGTGAGCATCAAGGGCCGCACGCGCCGCGGGTACCTCGCGGAGGCCGGTGGGATCAGTTCCGCCGGTGGCGTGATCCGTGCCTTCGACGCCGACGCCGACGGGTACTTCATCGGGGACGCGGCGGCCGCCCTGGTTCTGAAGCGGTACGACGACGCGGTTCGAGACGGCGACCGGGTGTACGCGGTGGTCAAGGGAACGGCCGTGAACAACGACGGCTCGGCCAAGGCGGGTTTCTCCGCGCCGAGCAAGCAGGGTCAGGTCGCGGTTATCCGGGCGGCCCTCGCGATGGCCGAGGTCAAGCCGGAAACAGTCGGCTACATCGAGGCAAACGGATCCGGCACCCGGCTCGGCGACGCGATCGAGGTGGCCGCGTTGCGCGAGGCCTACGCCCCGTCCGCGGTCGACGCCGACCACCAGCTGATCGGGTCCGTCAAACCGAACTTCGGCAACCTGGACGCCAGCTCCGGCACCGCCTCGCTGCTCAAAGCGGTGCTCGCGCTGCACCACTGCGAGATACCGCCGAGCATCAACTACGCACAGCCCAACCCCGAGACCGACCTGGCTGCCGGGCCGATTCGGGTGAACGACGTGCTGCGTGACTGGCCGGTCGGCCCGGACGGCGTGCGCCGGGCCGGCGTCAGTTCGTTCGGCGTGGGCGGCACGAACGTACACGCCATCCTGGAAGAGGCTCCCGAGCGACCGGCGCTGCCGAACGACCCCGGCTGGCACCTGATCCTGGTGTCGGCACGAACCGCCGACGCGCTTCGGGCCAGCTGCCGCCGGCTCGCCGCGCATCTGGAACGGCACACCGAACAGAGCCTGGCCGATGTCGCGTTCACCAGCCAGCTGGGCCGCAAGGCCTTCGAACATCGGACCTTCGTCGTCGCCGAGCGCCGGGGCACGGCCGTGCGCGCCCTGCAGACGGCGGCGACCCGGGCCGTGCACGAACGCGCTCCGCAACCCCCGGTAGTTCCGCTGACGGCGCTGTCGGACCTCGACCGCACCGCCCCTGCCTACGGCGAGGAGTTGACCCGGTTGGGGCAGGCGTGGCAAGCCGGTGCCTCGATCGCGTGGTCCGCGCTGCATCCGGCAGCCGGTCGGCACCGGGTCGGGCTACCGTCCTACCCGTTCCAACGTCGGTCCTTCTGGCACATCCCGGACGGCTCGACCGCACCGAAACCGGTCGAACCGCCGTCGGTCGCGACACCGACCGTCGGGGTCGGCGAGCCCGCACCTGACCGTCCGAGCACGGTCACCGCGGAGTACGAGGCACCCGCCGGTCTGATCGAGGAGGCTGTGGCCGGCATCTGGCGCCGGCGTCTCGGCCTGCAGCGGATCGGCCGGTTCGACTCGTTTCTCGAGCTCGGCGGCGATTCGCTCGTCGCCGCGCGGATCGCCAACGAGATGGCCGGGGCCTTTCACGTCCAACCCAATCTGCGCGCGTTCCTCGAGTCGCCGACCATTGCGGCCATGGCCGTCCTGGTCGACGCCCAGTTGGCCGAGGGAGCGCAGCTGCGCACCCTCGTCGCCCAGGCCGCCGACGACGGTGGCCCAGCGTGATCCCGCAGGTCTATATCACCATTCCCCGGGGCCGAAACCCCGCGGACTACCTGCGCACCGCGGCCGAGGTGGTCCGGTGGACGGTCGACAGCGGGCTCGACGGCATCCTGTTCTTCGCGGGTGCCGGCGCCTATCTCGACCCGTGGCTGTCGGCGACCTCCCTGGTCGCGACGACAACCGGGGTAACGCCGATGATCGCGGTGAACCCGGCCTACGTGCACCCGGTAACCGCGGCCTCCTTCGTCAACACCATCGCGAACCTGCACGGACGCCGGGTGGCGCTGAACTACATCGCCGGCACCTCGCTGTCCGAGCTGAGTGCCATCGGCGAGCAACTGGACCACGGGGCGCGTTACCGCAGGCTGGCGGAGTACGCGCAGGTGGTGGCCGGCCTGCTGGGCAGCAGCCGACCGCTGGATTTCGACGGCGAGTACTACCAGCTGTCGCGGGTGCAGGTGCTGCCCCAGCTGCCCGCGCCGTTGCTGCCCGAGTTATTCCTGGCCGGGCAGTCCGACGATGCCCGGCGGGTCGCACAGGACATCGGCGCCAGCACCATCTCGATGCTCGCCGGCGGGGATGCCGGCGGGGTCGGTGCCCGGCACTTCGGTGTGTGCACCCGTCCCGATGCCGGCAGCGCGTGGGCCGCCGCGGCAGCTGCGTTTCCCACCGATGACATCGGTGCGGCGATGCAGCGGCTGTCCCTGGCCGACACCGACGCCAGCTGGAAACACCGGCTTCTCGACGGTTCCACCCCGGCGCAGGGCGCGTACTGGACCGGCCCGTTCGAGAACGGCCACGCAGACTGCCCGTACATCGTGGACGACCACGACGGCGTCGCGGACCTGCTGAGATGGCTGGGCGCGGCGGGCGTACACACCGTGATCCTGGACG
>JBDSAN010000056.1:0-5032 GCA_039922115.1 Jatrophihabitantaceae bacterium | reverse complement strand
TCGAGGACCGCATCTACAACGCCAAGGATTTCGACCGCACCCTGGTGCTGGACGAGCGCACCCGGCTGTTGCAGTGGGGCCTGGCCGGGCACCCACCGGCGATGCTGCGCCGAGCCGGCTCGGTCCGACAGCTCAAGGGCGGCCTCGGTACCCCGATCGGGGTGAATGGCATCGGCTACGTGCCGGCCTCGATACAGCTCGAACCGGGTGATCTGGTGCTGCTCTACACCGATGGGCTGATCGAGCGCCGCGATAGCGGCCTACGGCTCGATCAGCTGGCGAGCTGGCTGGCCGGCAGCCAGCTGACCAGCACCGCCGAGTTGGTCGAGCAGGTCGCTGACGCGATGCTGCCGACAATCCGCGAGGACGATGCGGCGGTACTCGCCTTCGCGCTGGATCCGGTCGGCGCGCGCTGAGCAAGCGCCGCTGGATTGTTGTCGGAGGCTGGGTGCAGGATCGGGGCATGACTACGACAGGACCTATCGTGACCGGGCGGCTGAGCACCGTGGTGTTCGACGCCGCGAACATCGATCAAGTTGCCTCGTTCTATGCCGAGCTGACCGGCTGGCAGATCGTCGACCAGGATTCGGCCTGGATCACACTGCGCACCGCCGACGGTCAGGACATCGCATTCCAGCTGGCTGCCGATCACCGTGCTCCGCAATGGCCCGGCCAGCACCTGCCGCAGCAATATCACCTGGACCTGCAGGTCGACGGCTACCAGCAGGCCGCCGAACGGGCAGTCAGCCTGGGCGCCACCCGGCTGGCCGAGGGCACCACCTGGGTCACCCTGGCCGACCCGTCCGGGCACCCGTTCGACCTGTGCCAGCAGGACGGGGTCGGCCCGGTGCTGGCGCTGTTCGCAGCCACCTTGGACGCGCCGGACGCAGCCGGGCTGGCCCGCTTCTACGCCGAACTGCTCGGCATGGAGCTCAGCTACGAAGGCCCCGAAGGCGCGCTGATCGCCGGCCACGGCAAGAGCCTGATGTTCCAGCAGGTCAGCGAGTACACCCCGCCGCAGTGGCCTGATCCGGACCGTCCCCAGCAGGCCCATCTCGATATCACGGTGGACGATCTGGACGCCGGTGAAGCGCGGGCGCTGGACCTGGGAGCGTCCCGGCTGGACGGCGGTGGCAAGCGGTTCCGGGTGTTCGCCGACCCGGCCGGACACCCGTTCTGCCTCTGCGTCTAGGGCCTGGCTGGCGCTCCTCGACCGAGTTTCCGATCGCCTCAACTTCGCCGAGACTCCACTGCCAAACCGGTGGCAGCGTAGTTGCGCGCGCGGGTGGACCAGGCTGCTCAGCCTGGTCGTTGCCTTCGAAGCCGCGGCCGGTCAACTGGTTCGGCGCCGCCGCCGTGCACCCGCGACGGCCAGCCGAAGGTGGTGCGGACGCCGGGCGACCAGAGCGGCCTGAGCAGCTCCGCGCCGGTGACCTCGATTCCGCAGGCGGCGACCAGGTTGTTGTCGAGTTCGAGCAGCTCGGCCGAGCGCAGCGGCCACGGCCCGTGCTCGTTGGGAACCCAGATCGTGCGCCCGGCGACCCTGGTATGCAGCCCCCAGCGCGAGGTCAGCCAGGTCTCGGTGGCTGTTGGCGTGACTTCGGCGCCGAGTCGGACCCGCACCGTCGTGCTGGCGTTGCTCGCCCGATCCGGCCACCGGCGATGGCTGGTGTAGCTGACCGTGTCTCCGCTGCTGGCCGCCGTGCTGGCAACGCTCGTTGCGGACACCTTCATCGCCGACACCTCCATCGCCGACCAGGTGTAGGGCAGCCCGAGCGAGGCGCGGGCCAGCAGCACGGTTGCCAGCCGCGAGGCCTCCAGGGTCAGAAACACGATGCCATGCCGGTCCTGGTCATCGACCGAGTAGAGGCGGACGTTGGTCTCGGCGAAGCTGCCGAAATAGCCAACCGGCAGCCGACCCGGGCCGGCGCCGCGCATCTGGAACGGGACCAGCCCGACATAGCTGACGCCGTCCAGCGCATCGGGCCGGACGCCGGGCGGAAAGAACCTGGCGATCCGCGCCGGCTCGACCGGCCAGTGCAGGAACGTCAGGTTGTCCCAATGCTGCGCCGACATTGCCGGACCGTGCAGCGCCGGCGCGAGAACCTCGAAGGGCATGACCCCATCATCCGCGCATCGCCCGGAACGGGACCGCGGCGGGGTTAAGCCAGACCGTGCTGCGTGGAGCAGCGTCCGAAATTGACGTATTACAACGTAGTACCGTGTACCCATGGTGGAGAAGATCGCGTGGTCAGCGCAGGCCACCGACTACCTCCGAACTCGGTCTCGTCGCTATCACGGGGCGCTCGACATCCAGGCGTCATGGACCGTCGAGGTGCTGGCTGATCCCGATCTGGTCGGCTTCGAGCCCGATCCGAAATCACGGATGGGCGCATCACGGTTCATTGGCGAGTCACCATCTGGCGATGTGGTCCTCGTGGTGATCGCCTATCGCGACTTGGACGGCGACCTGCACGGGATCAACGCATGGCCAGCCACGGGATACGACCTGAAGGCTTACTCCGGAGGTGTGGACGATGGCGAAGAAGATTGACGCTGACCTCGAGCGCCGGCTACGCGAAGAGTCCGAGCGCACGAAAGACGATCCCTACCCGATTGATGCGAGATACATCCGGCCGAACCGTGACCGGTCGCGCGTGTACTCGGTGCGGCTCAGCGAGGCCGAATATGAGGAGGTTCAGCGCGTAGCGAATGCGGCGCACCTGCCGCCATCGGCGCTGGTTCGGTCGTGGATCCTGGCGCGCCTGGAGCAGGAACGCTCCGCTTGACGGCGGGTGGATGCGGGCTAGCGCGCACAGGGTAACTGCTTCATCGGCCTACTGTGAAGAGGCCGTCGATGTCCCGACGCTGTTGGCGAATCTGGCCGCCCGCCGGCCGATCTTTCACTCCGAAGCCGATTTCCAACACGCGTTGGCATGGCAGTTCCAGCTCAGGCATCCGGATGCGCAGTTGCGACTGGAAACTCGGCCCCGGCGACACATCCATCTCGACCTGTGTGTTCGGCTGCCCGATCGACGAATCGCGATCGAACTGAAGTATCTCGTGGCGCGGTTCGAAGGCGACGTGGACGGCGAGCCCTTCAACCTGTCCAACGGCGGCGCTCAGGACATCTCCCGTCACGATGTGGTCAAGGACATCGTCCGGGTAGAGACCCTGCTTGCGGACCGTTACGCAGATGAGGGTTGGGTCATCGCTGTTGTCGAACGACTCGTCCTACTGGCGACGTCCCCGGACTGAGCCAGCCTGACCGATACCACCGCCGAGCTGGCACTAGGCGCTGACGTCCTCCGCACCTGCATCCAGCTCGTCACCGACCCGGTTACGCTCTACCAGCAGGCCAGCGACAGCGCCCGTCGGCAGATCAACCAGTGCTTCTACGACCGCTTCTATCTCGACGACATCCCGACCACCGTCCAGATCCAGGTCACCCGAGACGTCCGCACACCACCATTCGACGAGCTACCGGCCGCCACCCATGCCTACGTCAACCAGCCGGTCGTTGTAACAGGTCTCGTCCTCGACCAGAACGAAACAGGCCCCGACCAATCGGTCGAGGCCTGTGTTTCGAGTAAGCGTGTTCTGGTGGGCGATACTGGGATCGAACCAGTGACCCCTGCCGTGTGAAGGCAGTGCTCTCCCGCTGAGCTAATCGCCCGCAACATGTGCGTGAACCTGCGCTAGCTTACATGGGCTGCCAGCCGCGCGGACGAGACCCCCGAATCCCGCGACCACCCCGCCAGCCCACTCGCCGGCTCAGAACAGGTAACGCCAGCTGAGGTAGGCCAACCCGGCCAGCACCACCAACCCGGCCAGCCCAATCAAGCCGCGGACGAACAGCGGCTGGCGTTTGGCCCAGTCGGTCCAGGAGCGCAACAACCGCCGCGCGAACTGCAACAACCGGTGTGCCCACGCAAACTCAGTAGCCCACACAGCCAGCCCGAGGAACACGATGGCCCAGCCTGGCCCGGGCAGCGGGATCAGTGCCAAGCCGAGCAGCACGATCGCCGCGCCAACCAGGCTCACCGTCACCTTCCAGATCAGCACGCCGGCCGGCCTGCGATGCACCCAGGTCCGAGCCGGCCGCAACCAGCGCGGCAGCAGGTCCGCGCCGGGACCCGCAGCCGACCCAGACAGCGACGCCGCTTCGGCCGGACGTCCCGATTGCTCGCTCATCACCCTCCACCTTGCCCGAATCAATCCAGTCCCACCGAATCGAATGCCCCGGATCGAACGACCCGATCCGTCCAACGCCTGGCAGCCTGCTGGTAGTTCCGGGCCAAGTCCGTCAAGTCCCCGGCGAGTTCCGGCCAGCAGCACCTCGGCACGCTCGCGAAACTTGGTTGCCGGCCACCCACCCGTCCACTAGGAAGGTCAGCATGCTCACTGGAACCGCGGTCCTGCTACGGGCACGCCTCGAATCCGATGTCGCCACCCTGCATGCCGGGCTGTACGAGGACGTGGCCAGCAGGAGCCGATCCGATGCCCGGCCCTGGCGGCCGATCCCGCCCGGCCCGTCCTCGCCGTTTCGGGTGCGTGAGGACGATGACCGCAGCGCGGAAGCGTTCTCGGTGATCGAGCTGGCTACCGGCGAACTTGCCGGCGCGGCGGTGCTGTGGGCCATCGACACCCACAACCGACTCGGGCACGCCGGGCTGTCCCTGCTACCAGCCTTTCGCGGCCGCGGCCTGGGCCGCGACGTCCTGCGGGTGCTGTGCCACTACGGCTTCACCATCCGCGGCCTGCATCGGATGCAGCTGGAGACGCTGGCTGACAACGAGGCGATGATCGGCGCCGCGCTCGCTTGCGGATTCCGCCACGAGGGCACCCTGCGAAGCAATGCCTGGGTGTCCGGGCAGTTCCTCGACGAGGTTATTTACGGTTTGATCGACGACGAGTGGAAGGCCGGCTGACAGACTTGCGCGACACCAGACAGCGCTGCAGCTGGAGCTCGTCCCGGATCGCCGGCGGCACCGGCAAGTGGCGCGACTGCAAGGCCGCGACATAATTCTCC
>JBDSAN010000055.1:0-10605 GCA_039922115.1 Jatrophihabitantaceae bacterium | reverse complement strand
ATCGACCTCGTCGAGTACACCCTGGGCTGGCCGTTCCGGCTGGTGCCCGAACTGCCCGATCGACCGGTGCCACTGCGAGCGGCCAGCACCCGGTTCCTGGTGAGCCCGGCGGCTGGAGTGATCGCATCGGTGGTCGGTGCGGCCGACGCGGCCGCGCAACCGGACGTCCTCGCGGTGCAGGTCAACGCCAAGCCGGGCCAGACTGTACGTCCGGTGCAGGACAACTGGGATCGGCTGGCTCTGGTCGCGGCCACCGGAGCCGATCCGATCCGGGCGATGGCGCGGGCCGAGGAGGTCGGCCGGAGGCTGCAGGTCAGGATCGAGACCGCGGACGGTAGGGAGCTGGCCGCGGTGGTGGCGGCGGTCGAGGACGTCGAGCGGTTGGACCGGGTGGCTGACTGAGCCACGTCGCTCGGCTGAGCGACGTCGTGATCGTCAACCGCCTGCGTCAGCAGCCGAGAGCGTCCGCTGCGCCGATGGCGTCCCGGACAGCCTGGTCAGATACGCCAGCATCGCGTCGAACTGCCGGGTGCCCGCGTCGACGGCCAGCAGTGCGCCCTGCACCACCGCGGCCACCTGGTCCGGTTCGAGTTCCGGAAGCTGGCCGCGCAGGCCGTCGGACAGTTCCTGGCTGTGCCGCGGATCGATCTTGACGTGGGCCGAGAAGTACACGCCGATGTCGTCGTCGGTCATGCCGACCCGATCCAACCCCTGCAGGATCTTGCGGAAGTGCGGTTCCACCCAGCCTTCGAAGATCAAGAAGCAGCCGTAGGCGAGCATGGTTCGTGACGGTCGGGTCAGGACGGCCGAGAAGACGTTCGAGGTGATCCTGGAAAACCATGGCTGCTGTCCCTCGCGGAACTCTGCCAATGCCTGCCAGCCATTCGTCGCGGTCAGCAACCGGCGCAACCAGTAGGTGTGGAAGTTCTCCAGCCGGCCGCGACCGCACTCGTCCCAGAGGTTCGCGGCGACGACCGCCTTCTGCATCCCCTGCAACCCGACCACGAGCAGGGCCACCTCGTCGTCAACGACCTCGTTGCGGATGACCTCGCATTGCAGAAACCTGGTCAGCTGCTCGGCGGTGGCCTCGGTAGCGAGGAAGTCGAACAGCGGGTGGTGCACCCCTGGATTGCGCGCGGCCTGCTGGTCGAGGAAGTCTGCCGCCGCGCTTTGGTCGGTCAGTTCCGGCTGCCGGGCGGGCCTGGCCCAGTGTTCGAACAGGTCTCGCTCCAGATTGAGCTTGGCCTGGTATAGCGCCAGCTCGCCAGCGTCATCATCGTGTTGGATATAGGCGCCGTCCCGGTAGCCGAACCAGTGGGCGTAGACCTCGGCCAGGCTCTCATGCAGGAACTTGCTGTGGCGATCGGGCTCGTCGCGCAGCGCCGCGAGTGCCCGTGCCTGCTCGGACGGTTGGGCTGCCAGGAACCGGCTGAAATCCTCGGCGAAGCCGGCGAACCGTTGTACCGGCGGCCACGGGTGGGCGTACAGCGCCGTCCGGTCGGCCGTAGCCCGGGAGTTGCGGTGATCGGCAATGGTGGACTGGCTTTGCTGATCGATGGCATGACCGGACCCGTTCGAGGTCGTCGTCACAAGAATTCCACCTTTCCTGACGGGTGTGAACTGCGGTTTGCTGGTGCGACCTGGGCGGGCCCGGCCGGCTGACCGGTACTCCAACGCTCGGTCTCACCGAAGAACCCCTCGATGTTGACGGCCAGATCTCGCTCGAGAGCCTGCCGGAGCAGGTACCGCCCGACTGCCAGATCCAGTACGCCCAGGCCGAAGGGCGAGAACACGATGGCCCGGTCGTCGGTCAGCTCTAGCTCGTGGCACAACAGCTGGGCCAGGGTGCCGTTGATGAACTCCCGATTGCCCACCTGCTGCTCGGCCAGGTGCGGCGAGGTGTTGGCCTTCAGACAGTGTTCGACGTCATCGACGATGTTGTCCGAGGCGAGGATCACCTCGGCCGCGACGTCGCGAAGCGAGATGTTGAGGACTACCTGGCCGGGTTGGAAGGCGCTGTGAAGGTACGGCGTCGCGGCGGTGGTGGCCAGCACGACCAGCTCGGCGTCGCGGACGGCCTCGGCCACCGAGGGCGCTACCCGCACCCGGGCACCGGTGGTGCCGGCTATATGCTTGCCGAGCAATTGGGCGTAGTCCGGGGCCAGGTCGTGCACGATGTAGTCCTGGATCACCCAACCGGCGGCGGTGAAGAAGTCGATGATGCTGCGCGCGATCACGCCCGCCCCGATGACAGCGACGTGGCCAGCCCGGCGCCGGCCGAGGATGGTCTCGGCCGCTAGAACGGCCGAGGCCGCCGTCCGCGCCGCACTGATCTGGGATGCCTCCATGCAGGCGCGGGGGTGGCCGGTCCGGTAGTCATTGATCAGAAGCACGGCCGATGCTCGGGGCAAGTTCTGCTTGATGTTCTGCGGGAAGCTGGCGATCCACTTGATGCCAGCCGCACCGTCCTCGCCTGCCAGATAGCTGGGCAACGCGATGATGCGGGAATCCGGCTTGTCGGGGAACCGCAGGAAGTAGCTGTCGGGATTGACGGTGCGGCCCGCATGGTGGGCCAGATAGGTGGCCCGGACCACCTCGATGATCTCCGGACGTGCGTCGGCGATCAACCTGCCGACGGCACTGCCGCCAACGACGTAGAACTCGAACACCCGCCGATCAGCTCCAAGCCGGGGTCAGTGCGTCGATCAGCGTGCCGGTGCCACCTGCGACCGGGCCGGCATGATCGTGGCTGGCCAGCGGCTCCGGTCCGAAGTGGAGGTTCACCCACTGGTCGTCATAGACACTGTCCAGATATTTGTCTCCCAAGTCGGGCGACATGATCACCACCCGGTCGCCGGCTCGGAACCTCGGCGACAACTGCAGGGCCGCCGCGACAACTGAGCCGGTTGAGCCCCCGACCAGCAACCCGTAGCGACGCGCCACCTCCCGGCAGGCTCGGATCGTGTCGGCTTCACCGATGTGGATGACCTCGTCCAGGTCAGTGGTTCGGACGATCTCGGGAACTCGGCTAGTACCCAGGCCTGGCACGTAGCGCGGGGCCGGCGGTCCACCGAAGGTGACCGAGCCGACGGTATCCACCGCCACGATCACGGTGTGCGGCGAGTGCTGCCGGAAGTACGCGGCGCAGCCCATCAGAGTGCCGCCGGTCCCGACGCCCGCCAGCAGGTAGTCGACCCGGTCGAGCTCGCGCAGAATGGCCGCAGCGGTCTGCTTCCAGTGCGCCCGCGGCCCGGCGGGGTTGGCATATTGATTAGGCCAGAACAGCGATGGGTCCGCCTTGAGCAAGGCCTCGAGGTGCGCGAGCCTGGTACCCAGGAAGCCGCCGTTCTCGTCCGGCTCGGTCACGATGACCACCTGCGTTCCCAGGGCGCGCATGATCGCGATGCTGTGAGCCGACGCCTTCGGATCGGTAATGCAGGTGAACGGGTACCCCTTGATCGTGCACACGATGCTGAGTGCAATTCCCAGGTTCCCCGACGAGGACTCGATCACTTGGCCGCCTGGGAGCAGCGTTCCTCGTTCTTCGGCGTCCAGAATGAGTTCCACCGCGGTCTTGAGCTTTACTGAGCCGGCGGGGTTGAGGCCTTCGAGTTTGAGTAAGACCTCAACCCTGGGGATCAGTCCATCCATGCGCAGGAAGACGTCGTCGGTTACAACACTGTAAGCCTGATCAACGATCACGTGGCCACTCCTTCCCTTTCCTGCGCAGTCAGGTATGGGAGTAGATGGGACGACCAATAGGTAAGAATGAGCGGCACGACGTGTATGCGTACGTGACTAACATACACCTATTTGCAAGGTTGACAAAGGCTCGTACGGAAAATCCGGCCGAGGCTCTATTGTCCATGCCGATCGCGGCCGATCAACGCCGCCATCGGGGCTGGGCCGCCCTAACCCGCGACCGTCAGATTGCCGAGCAGGTCGTGCCGGCTACCGGTGGTCGGGTGAGTACCGTTCAGGTCTACGACGGCCAGCACGGTCGGGATCGGCACTGGGATGGGTACGGCCACCGTGCTGCCGGGCCGCTACCAGTCAACGGTACGGTGCACGGTGAGCCGGGTCGAGGACGGCTCGTTGAAGCTCACCGGTCCAGCGGCGCTGGTCGGCGAGGTCATCATCAGGCCCGGAATGGCGGTCCGCGTGCACCGCTAAGTGTCAGTTACTAACCAGCGGATCGCCGAATGTCGCGTCGTCTGTCGGGTCGTCCGGTGCCTGGGCGCCATCAGGCCAAAGTTTGGTCCGGTCCGGCAGGGACTTCGACCTTCGAAGATGCTTCAGGTCTGGCGGCAAATTGGGGATACTATCCGCTGAGTCACCTTACGCCATTGTGTCCGAGCGGGGCGGGGTCCTGCTCCGCTCGAGGCTGCCTGCTAAAGAAAGGTCCTGGGTAATCACCATGTCGATCGAGGGGTTATTCGACGAGCGCTATCTCGCCGTCTGGCAGGGCATCCTCGCTCGGCAGAATCTGGCTGCCAAGGCGGCGGCAGATACCGAGGCACTGGAAGAACAACTGCATCGTCCCGGCTTCGCCTATGCCTACCCACCTCCGGCCATGACCGGCGCGGTCGAAGCGGAACTGAAGTCCGTGGGTCCGATGCTGGCCAGGCTTATCACCGACCTACCGCAGCGGGCATTCGGTGATGACCTCGCCGCTTGGGCTCGGTTCCTGGGACTTTCCCGCGCCGATCGCGAACTCATGATCGAAGCCGCGTCGTTGCCGACCTTTCGCGATCGAGCACTGCTGTTCATGCGCCCAGACCTGATGGTCACCGACGGCGGCCTGCGACTCACCGAGCTCAACGTCTCGTCGTCCATCGGTGGCATGAACATCCATGACCCTTATGTACAGGCCCTCGGCGGCCTCTGGCTGACCGAGATCCTGCGCGAGCATGACCTACGGTTGGTGGCCCCGAATCTCGCATCGACCTGGTTGAAGGCGTTTGCCCAGGCGGTGGGCGAGCTGGATCGTCCATGCACCGTATTCGCCGCGACCGCGGATCCGGCTGACAAGGACTCCGGCTGGCGCTTCCTGTTCAGCATGCTGGAGGCAAACGGCTATCAGACCTGCGGGGGCCTGGTGACCGACCTGGACGTGGGCGAGGAGGGCGTGCGCTATGAGGGCAAGCGGATCGACGTGGTCTTCACCGCCTACCTCTGGTACGAGAGCAAGCGCTACGTGCCAGCGGCGCTCACCCGTCAACTCATGGACCTTGACCGACAGAACCTGATCACGTTCATCAATACGCCCGGCTGCGCGCTGTTCGACAGCAAGGTGAACCTGGAACTGGCTTATCACCCCGACTACAGTCACCTGCTCAGGGAGGATGAGCATCGGCTGGTTCGGCGCTACCTGCCGGAGACATTTCGGCTGACCGGCGAGACCTACGACCGGGCGCTTCGTGAGCAGCGCCGGCTCGTCTGCAAGCCGGCTTTGGCCTATAGCGGAAAAGGAGTGAGCTACGGCCAGGCGATGTCTGCCATCGAGTGGCAGGCGATGCTCACCGAACGCCTGGCGGATCGCGATCAGGAGGCCTACGTTTGTCAAGAAAGACTACCGGTTGCCGCCGTCGCCGTACCGGCGATGGATGGAGAAGCCCGTCAGATCGCGTTGGGGCCGCTGGTGTTCGGCGGTGAGTATGCCGGCACCTTCTATCGGCACATGCCTGCGACCGAGAACTCAGTTATCAACGCTGCCAATGGAGCGCAAGTAGCTGCGATGCTGACCTGCGGGTAGTCAGCCGGACGGCTCGGCCGCGGCCGGAAGTGGCGTGACGTCCGCGGCCGCCGGTGCCTGGACATCGGCCGACTCGGCAACGGTGGCCGGCGGCCGCACAGCCGCCAGGCCCAACAGCAGCGCGACGGCTGAGGCGACAGCCAGCACCGGCCAGACCCGGTGGCCGAGCACGGTGAATAAGGCACCGCCGATAACCGGCCCGATGGCAGAGCCGGCGGCGAACATGAACTGGAAGCTGGCGATGTAGCGACCCTTCAGGTGCGCCGGCCCGGCCATGGCCGGGTAGGCGAACACCGCCGGGGCTCCGACGACCTCCCCGGTGGTCCAGATCAGCGTGCCGAGCACCACCACGGCCGGGCCGAGTGGCAGGCCGTAGCTGGCCATCCCTAGGCCGACCAGTGCAAAGGCCAAGCCGATTGAGATCTTCAACGGCCAGCGCTGCGAGATCTTGGTCAGCGGCAGTTCGAACGCGATCACCAGCGCGCCGTTCAGCGCCACCGCCACGGTGTACCAGAGCAGCGCCATGCCCTGAGCCTTGATGTCCAGCGGCAACGTGCTCAGGTACTGCACGTACACCACGGTATTGAAGAAGGCAGCTGCCAAGTACATGGTGTATCGGCGGTCGCGCAGCACCTCGAGGTAGCTGCCGCCCTTGTTCGTACCGGCATCGGCTTCGGCTGATCCTCGCTGCTTGGGAGGTAGCGCGAACAACGCCAGCGCCGCGTAGATCAGCGCGACAGACGCCTCGACCCAGAACAGCAGGGTGTAGCGCCGGTGGTCCAGGTAGTAGAGCGCGAAGCCGAGCAGTGGGGCGATGGTGGTGCCCAGGTTCAGCCCGAACCGGTACATCGCAAAGATCATCACCTGCCGGCCCTCCGGGGTCAGTTCGGAGAGCAGCGTGGCCGAGGCTGGCCGAAAGATCTGGCTGACCAGGCCGCACAAGGCGACCGCCACGAGCAGCAGTGCGTAGTTGGGAAGGTAGAGCAGTGAGACGGTCAGCACCGCCGAGCCGGACATGCTGAACACAGTTGCCGCCCGGGCGCCGAGCCGGTCGGCCAGCGCTCCGCCGATCAGGGTGCCGAGGATGCCGCCAGCCCCATAGGCGCCGAGCGCCGTTGCCGATTCGGCTGGCGAATGGCCTCGGGAGGCCATGAAGAGCACCAGGAAGATGCTCAGGAACGCCCCGACCCGATTGATGAGGACCCCACCGAAGATGGCCTTGACCGCTCGCGGCGACTCGCTGAACGTCTGCCAGATGCCAATGGTCTCCTGCCGCTGGGCGTCACGGGCCATGTCACTCTCCTCCGAACAGGTCCGGCAAACGTCCATATCGCGCAGCGATCATATCTTATGCTGTGAGCTTCACGAAGGTCGGCGATTACTCGTGCCACTCGCTTCGCCTACGGTTCGCGCAATCGGCCACATGGTGGTCCGGTCCGTGGCGGGAGTCCTGCTGTGCCCAGGCGGCGACGATGCTGGCGTGCGATTTCTTCACTGTCGACACCAGTGTTGCTTCGGCGGGTCTATGTGTTCGTTGTCGAGGTCGGCATCCGCCGCGTCCACATTCTCTGGGTGACGCGGTATCCGACTTAGCCTGGATCCACCGCGGTCTCGGGTCGACAGCGATAGTTGATCTTCGGGTTGGGCGGTCTGTTGGCGGGCAGGGCGATGGCCGGTCTGCCCGGCGTTTCCACTGGTTCTCCGGTTGGGCTTGGCGGCGGTGGACGGATTCAGCGGCTGGCTGGTGGTCCGGTCGCGGCGGTGAACAGGCGCTGCCAGGCGGTGGCCCAGGCCAGGCCAGCGGCAGTCGAAGTGTCGATCGTCGTGCCGAGCGGGTGACGCGGGCGGCGACGTTGATCAGCTGTCGGCGCAGGGTCGCGGTGGTGGCCTTGGCGTGAAACGTCGAGGCCAGCGCGCCGGCGGCACGAGTCAGGTTGAACGCCATCGCTGCGAGCACCAGCCAGGCCGAGTTCGCGGCGAAGTTTCCGGAGGGCAGGTGTGCCAGGGCGGCGTTCTTCAGGTCGGCGATGACCTGTTCGATGATGGCGTGGCGGCGGTGATCGGCCTCGGCGCTCAGCATCGGCAGGGGCGAGTCGGTGAAGATCGCGTGGTGGCGCCAGACCTGGAACAGTTCGCCTTGGGCGTTCACGTGAACGTGCTCGGGGTTGGCGTCACGCACGCGGCGCACTATCAACCGCGCTGTGATCTGCCGGGCTTTGCCGCGTGAGGCGAACGCGGTGAACTCGATCTCAGCGACCTCGGCGTCGGAGACCCACTGGCGTAGTTGCTCGTCGAACACCGCCTTTGGGTAGCGGATCCTGGTCCACGCGTCCTCGGGAATCGAGGCGATCGCGGCGGTGACGGCCCGGTCCTTGCGGGCGGTGATGGAGAAGTGGGTGCGGTGGCGTCGGGCGGCGGCGACGACCTCGGCGCCGTAGTAGGCCGAGTCCGCCCGCAGCACCACCAGCCCGTCCACGCCGCAGGAGCGGGTTGTCTTGATGGCGTCGGCGACCAGCCGCGCGGCGCCTCGGGCGGAGTTCGCCGACCCCTTCCGCAACCTCGTAGCGACGATGATCGGCGCCGACGATGCGCTCGACACCGTGGCCAGCAGCGCGTTGAGGCCTTTGACGCCGGAGTAGCCGTATCCGGCGCCCTGCTTGGCGTAGCCGAACGTCGCCCGGATCGTGTCGTCGATGTCGAGATAGGTAACCGGCTCACCCTCGCTGATGATCGGAGCGTGCCGGGCCAGCCCGGCGGTGAACCGAGCGGCGACGGCGTCGAGTTGGCGCACGTGCCCGAACCGGAACGCGCGCAGGAACGTGCTCAGCGTCGAGGACGCCCGCACCCCGTCGAACAGGCGACCCATCCCGCCGCGGCGCAGCAGGTCCATGTCCGCGATCGAGTCCGCACCCGCGACCATGCCCGCCACCAGCCCGGACACCTTCGCCCCCGCCGCGACACCGGCAGCGCCGGGCACGCTCAGATGCGCGCACCCGCCAGCACGGACAACCCCGCACGTTCGGCCAAGGCCACCACCGGCACCAGCCCAGCGCACGACACAAGACTCGGATCATCGAAACGCGCTGAGCGCACCGGCACGACATGAGAGAGTTGCATCTACGAGATGCCCTTCGTAGCAGGCCGAATCGTTCCCTAGAGAAGTTCGATTCTCCTGCCACGTAAGGACATTATCGCTCTACGACCCGCTGATAAACGGCTCACCGTGGTGCATCCGGGCTAAGGAATGAGTGACTCAGCAGGTCCGAACTTCATGTATTAAGTGGGGGAGCAGGTGGACGGTTTCCGGTTCGCGGTCCGCGATCGTGACACGACGTTCATCGCAAGGCTTCGATGCCGTGTTCGCTGACGCGGGTATCGAGGTGCTGCGTTCTGCGCCGCAGGCCCCGAAAGCCAACAGCTATGCCGAGCGGTGGGTCTGCACGATCCGACGCGAGTGTCTGGATCGGATGTTTATCTTCAGCGGGCGGCAACTCGTCCACGTGGTCGGGCCCGCGTGGCCAGGAGGCCGGCCGACGGTAGCCGTGGGCGCAGAGCTCGGAGCCGCTGCCGCTCGGCGCGGTGAGCTGGCAATTCATGGCATCACGTGTCAAACCATGACTCGTTATCGAGCGTTGCCGACATTTCCGGGCAACGGCTGCAGTCGTACTACCTACCCGGTCCACCACAGCCAAGGTGGAACTGATGCGCCTGCACACCACCGTGGCTGGAGGATTTCTGGAGGATCGATCTGCGCGCAACGGATCTGAACTGCTCTGAACGGCAGTCAACTGCACCAGCTTTGTCCGGGTAGATGCGTATACCCCAGCAAACATGGGGCCCGTAGAGGAGCGGACGTTCGGTCTGGCAGATAGAGGCTTCATTGAGCGCGGAGGGGCGTCTTTAGGCCTGTATTTCCGGGCCTTTCACGTGGACCCGGCGGCTTGACCCCCACACCAAAACCTGACCCCATTTCGAAATAGGGTCACGGACGTGGAGGGCGCCTTGGACATCGGAGGTCACACATCACAGTCACCGCGTCTCTGTCCGTCCATGCGCGTCCAAGTGCCCGTCATTGTCGGCAACGTGGTGGTGAGGAGTGGCGGTAAGGATTCGATCGGACCGGTGGCGGAGCCGACTGGTGCCGGCTCATCCTGATGCGGTGAGCGCCACGACCCGATGAGGCTCGGTGGTAGCGAACCCTCCGGCTCATCCCACCGCTCAGCTGAGTTACGACCAGCCGCACCGAGGTCTCTCCGGATACGCCGGTGCGATCCACTTCGACTCCTCTCCACTTGGTCTTGCGCATCAGCTGTACGGTCGAGCCCGGATCGCCTGCGCGTTGCAACACGATGCGCATCCACAAATCTACGAACTAATCGGGCTAGGCCCAATACCGTTTAGTTAGGAGCCTGAATGGTGTAGTCGGTGTGGTTCGCTGGCTGGGGCCGGGTTGCGTGGTGGGCGCGTTTGACGTACTTGCGTTTGACGACGCGGGGGTTGGCCCGTGCGCGTCGGGCGGGGTTGAGCCGGGTGAGCAGTCGCTGCAGGAACCAACGCCATCCGGGGGTGTGGCGGCCGGGTCGGTCAGGTAGGTGAGGGGGGAAAAGCCCCCGGCTGGGCGAGGGTCTGTCTGACGATCCGCAGCGCGGCGACGAAGCTGACCCGGTCGGGGTCGCGCGCTGCGTGGGTCGCGGCCTGGGCCATGAGGGTGCGGATGGCGAAGTGGCAGCACAGGTGCCCCCAGATTTCCTGCAAGACAAGTTCGGGGGACTTGGACCGCAGCACGATCCGTGGTCCGCGTTGGTGGGTCTTCAGCTCGTCGAAGGCGAGCTCGATCTCCCAGCGGTGCA
>JBDSAN010000054.1:0-6232 GCA_039922115.1 Jatrophihabitantaceae bacterium | reverse complement strand
CGGAACCCGGACGGTGGGCGGTCCGGCTGGACCCGACCTACAGCGACGGGGACGACCGTGACCAGCTGATCACGCCGATCGTGCTGGCCCCGGCGTCGACCTTCGTCAGGTGCTTGGCCTGGGACTTCATCGCGACCTCGCGTAAGGGAGCGGCGGTCTACGTCAACGGGATCTCGCACCGGGTCATGCCCGGGATCCCCAACCCGTATCCGGACGTCAGGCGAACGATGTACCTGCAGCGTTACCTCAACGGGCATTGGCAGAACATGCTCAGCCGGGTCACCGACTTCCACGGCGCAGTGACGGTAGGCTTCATCGCCCGTACGGCTGCCCAGTACCGCTGGTTGACGGTGCAGAACGACATCACCGTCGGCAGTCACAGCGCGATCGCGGTGCGCTGAGCACCGATCGGCGCTCGCGGCCGGCAGCTGGCCGTTGCGGTTGCCGATTGGCCGACGGGTTTGGCAGGCTGCGCCAATGATCACCGAACGTTGTTTCGACGAGCTGCGCGCCGAAGGCGAGCAAGCGCCGGTTGACGGCTGGGACTTCAGCTGGTTCGCCGGCCGGGCCACCGAGCAGCGACCATCCTGGGGCTACCTGCCGCTGATCTCCGACCGGCTGGCCCGGGTCGCATCCGGCCTGGACGTGCAGACCGGCGGCGGCGAGGTGCTGGCCAAGATCGCCACCCCGCCGGCGCACCTGGCCGCCACCGAGTCCTGGCCACCAAACCTGGAAATCGCCCGGCGAAACCTCGCCAAGTTCGACGCGATCGTGCTCGAAGCTCCCGACGATGGCGAATTGCCTTTCGGCGACAACCAGTTCGAGCTGGTGGTCAGCCGGCACCCGACCACCACCGTCTGGTCAGAGATCGCCCGCGTGCTGGAACCGGGCGGCAGCTACCTGTCCCAGCAGGTCGGCCCCGGCTCGGTGCGCGAGCTCACCGACGCGATCATGGGCCCGCAGCCGGTCAGCCAATCGCGCAGCACCGAGCGCGCCAGGGTGGACGCTGAGGCCGCCGGGCTAGCGGTGATCGACCTGCGCACCGCCGCGCTGCGGATGGAATTCAACGACATCGCCGCGGTAATCACGTTCTTGCGCAAGGTGATCTGGACGGTGCCCGGCTTCACGGCCGCGGCCTACCTGCCCCAGCTGGCCACGCTGCACGAGCAGATCGAGGCGACCGGGCCGTTCATCGCACACTCGCAGCGGTTCCTGATCGAGGCTATCAAAGCCGGCTGAGCTGTTCCCGCAGGTTCGCCAGGCCCCGCTCGGTCAGGCCGTCGTGGTAGAGCGTGAGCGCCCAGTCCCAGCGCTGGTCGGCCCAGCGGTGCCCAACCTCGCCCCAGCCGAGTTCCCACCCGGCCTCGCTGATCGGCCGGCGCGCCAACATCCCGACGTGCGACTCACCCAGGCTGGCCTGGAACGACCCGGTTTGCTCGTCGTACTCGTGGACGTGGACGGTCAGCGCCAGTTCGGCTCGCAGCGGCAGGCCGGCAACGTTGGCCTCGAACCAGCTGTCGCGCACGGCCTGTTCGGCCTCGAACTCGGCCTGGGCGTCGGAGTTGAGCTCCTCCGGGATGCGCACCTGACCGGTCCACTCGAACAGTGCCGGGTCCAGCGGCTGCCCGGTCACGAACTCGATCCACTCGGCCACCGAGCCGAAGCCGTCATTGCGCTGCTGCAGGACGAGCCCGGTCTCGGCGTCGATCACCAACTGGATCGGGTGCGGTTTGTCCGGCGGCGGCGCCAGCGACACCGTCCAGGCCTGCCTGCCGAGAAACGTGGTGGCGCCGATTGGCCCGTCCGGATGGGTGAAATCCTGCCCGGCGAAGCTGTTCGCATCCCGCCGGGTGAGCAGGTCGGTGCCGCTGCCGAAGTGGTGCAGCGCGGCGGCCGGCGAGACGGTCGGTTCGGCGTGCTCGCTATCGAACTGCCAGCACAGCTGATCGCCAACGATCAGGTTGACGGTGCCGTCCCGTTCCTCGATCCGCAGCCGGTTGCCATCCCGCCATACCCGAAGCGGCGGCGGCTGCTCCAGCCCGGCCGGACTCTCGGCCTCGGTCGAGCGCAGCCCGGCAACCACCGGCGGCGGCTGGCCACCGAAGCTCGTCCAGCCGAAGTGCTGCCGGCTGGGATCGGCACCGTCCACGCTGCGGATCAGGCCCTGCACGGTCGGCTCCGCAGCGATGCTCGGGCCGTGCACCATCAGGGTCAGCAGCTGGACCCAGGACGGCAGCCCGCCGGCCGCCGGATCGGTACTCATCAGCCGCCGCCGATCGCATGCACGCTCACCGCGTAGCCGGTGATCGGCCCGCGCTCGCCGTCCCAGCCGGAATGCCTGCTCAGCAGCTGCAATCCGGCCGCCCCGGCGGCGGCATCGAACGCGGCCAGCGGGGTCACCGGGCACCCCGCAGGCAGGTGGGCCCGGTCCAAGCCGAAGCCGGACACCAGCAGGCCACCAGGACGCAGCTGGCTGGTCAGGTTGCCTACGGCGGCTTGGAGAGTGCCGACCGCCAGCAGCGGGATCACGTTTCCGGCTGCGATTACCAGCTCGAACGGTTCCGGATGCCGGTAGCGCGCGAGGTCGGCCAGCTGCCAGGGCAGGTCCGGACGGGCCGCGCTTGCCTGTTCCAGCATCGAGGCGTCCAGGTCGATGCCGAGGCAGGAGTAGCCAAGTTCGGCCAGCCGGATCGCGACCCGGCCGGTGCCACAACCAGCATCCAGCACCCGGGCCGGCGCCGGGACCAGCGTGGCGCAGAAGCCGGCCTCGCCGTGCACGTCCTGACCGCTTGCAGCCAGCGCGGCGAACCTGGCCGAGTACCGCGCGCCGGACGACTCGCCGGCCAGCTCGCTCCAGCGGGTCGCCGCGTGCTCGGCCGGTTCGGTCACCGGCTCAGGCTAGCGCCCGCGGGCACCGATCAGTTGTCGGCGTTGCGGATACGCAACTGCGCGGCGAACACCGCGCGGCGAAGCGCGCCAGCGTCGTCCTCGTCGATCTGGAACTGCAGGATTGCCTCGACCCGCGCGCGGTCGCGCCGGCAGGGTTCGACCCGAAGCAGCTGGGACGGCAGGGTGAAGTCCTGCCGGCCGAATTCGAAGCTTGCCGTGGTCCCGATGTCGGGAGCCAGCAGCTCGGCCGCGCATTGCTCGATCGAGCAGCGCACCGAGCCCTCGCTGACCGAGCACAGCAGCCCAGCGATCTGCTCCGGAGCTTGCTCATCGTCCGGTTCGCCGATCGTCAGCCGGACCGGGCCGGTGGCCGGCACCCGGACGAACCGCCGGCGCTGCGCTATCCGCAACGGTCCGTTCACCCGGACCACCCACAGCCCGAGCGGGCCGTGCAGCTGCGATTCGAGCAGCTCGGTGGGGGCGGTGGTCACCCCGTTCGGTGCCTGCCAACTCACCAGCACCGGCTCGCCGATCCCGAACTCGTGCTCCACCAGCAGGTCCAGCGGCCTGGCCAGCACGAGTACCGGATCGTCAACGTCCTCGACCCGGCTGAGTGACTCCCGGCCGAGCGGGTCCCGGATCGACACCAGATGGTGCACCTGTGGCAACTGCGGCACGCTTGTTCATCGGCAGCCAGCCGGGGCCGGATAAGCGAAGTGCCTAAGATCGGATGATGCAAATGCACTACTCGACCGTGCCTACCGCCGACGGCCGGATCTTGGAGTACTTCGAGTCCGGCCCATCAGACAGCCCGGCGCTGCTGTTTCAGCACGGCACCCCCGGCGCCGCGGTCGAGTTCGCGGCGGTGACCGAGCCGGCCAACGCGCTCGGGTTGCGCACCATCTGCTATTCCCGGCCGGGCTACGGCCAGTCCAGCGAGCAGCCCGGCCGGCGGGTGGCCGACGCGGTGACAGACATCGTTGCATTGCTCAATCACCTTGAGGTGCAGGAGTTTCGCACGCTCGGCTGGTCCGGCGGCGGCCCGCACGCGCTGGCTTGCGCGGCGCTGCTGCCGGGACGCTGCCAGGCCGCCGCGCTGCTGGCCGGCGTCGCGCCCTACGACGCGCACGGCATCGAGTTCACCGACGGCATGACCGCCGACAACGTCACCGAGTTTGCCGCGGCGGCCGCCGGTGAGACCGAGCTGAGCGTGCTGCTGAACCCACTTGTCAGACACTTCCAGCAGGTAACCGGCGACTCGGTAGCAGCCAGCCTGGCCGAACTGGCGTCCCCGGTGGACCAGCGCGCGATGACCGGCCAGCTGGCCGATGACCTCGCGGCCTCGTTCCGGCAGGCGATGGCAGTCGGCATCGCCGGTTGGCGCGACGACGACCTTGCCTTCGTCCAGGATTGGGGTTTCGATCTAAAGACAATCTCAGTTCCGATCGCGGTCTGGCAGGGCCGGCAGGATCGGATGGTGCCGTTCGCGCATGGCCAGTGGCTGGCCGCTGAGATCCCGACCGCGCAGCCGCACCTGTTCGCCGACGAAGGCCACATCTCGCTGATCGGCCAGCTGAGCGAGGTCCTCGCCGACCTGTTCGAGGCGAGCCCGGCCGGCTAGCGGCGCAGGCTCACCCGGCCGTTGGTGAGCTGGATCTGGCGATGGCAGCCGGCGGCCAGCTCCGGGTCGTGGGTGCAGATGACCACCGTCGAACCGCGCTCGGCCAGTCCGAATACCTTGGCAAGAACCCGTTGCCTGGACTCGTGATCGAGCTCGGCGGTGAGCTCATCGGCCAGCAGCACAGCCGGATCGGTGACCAGCGCGCGGGCGATGGCAACCCGTTGCTGCTGGCCGCCGGACAGCTGCTCGACCAGGTGGTCGGCGACCTCGGCCAGGCCGACCGCGGCCAGCAGGTCCTCAGCCCGTTCCCGCACCTCGGTCCGGTCAACCCGCTGGCCCTGCAACACGATCTCGACGTTCTCGGCCGCGGTCAGCACGCTCACCAACCCGTAGCCTTGCAGGACCAGGCCATAGCCGGCCGGCACGCCCTCGCCGGGGCTGGCGGTAGCGCGCTCGATGCTGCCGCTGTCGGGCAGCTCCAGGCCGGCCAGCAGCGCGAGCAGGCTCGACTTGCCGCTGCCCGATGGTCCGGTGATCGCCAATACCTCGTACGGGTAAGCAGAAACCGAAACATCATCGAGGATCAGCCGGCCCGCTCGCTGGTACCGGACCGCATGCGCGCTGACGGTGGCCGGCTCGCTCGGCTCGATTGGCACGACCGGCTCGGCGGCGTGCCGGCTCATCGCTGATCCCGATCGGTGGCGCCGGAAACGATCGCACGGGGGTCGATTGCCATGAATTCCACCGAGTTCGGCTTGCGGATCACCCGTAGCCGGGTGCCTGGCGGCAGTCGCTGCACGATGTCGGCCGGCAGCAGCACCGAACCGTCCGAGCCGACCTGCACCACCTGCTCGCGATGCTGTTCCCGGTCATCGGCGCGTCCCTCGGTGATCGTCACGGTCCGGCCGAGCGCGGCGGCAACGTCCGGGTCGTGGGTTACCACCACCACGGTGGTACCGAAGGATTCGGTGATCCGGCCGAGCAGTTCCACCACCCGGTCGCGGTTGCCGGTGTCCAGCTGCGAGGTCGGCTCGTCGGCCAGCAACAGCCCGGGGGAGCCGGCCATCCCGACTGCCACCGACAGCCGCTGCTGCTCGCCACCGGACATCGCCGAAACCCGCTGCCCGCTCAGCTCGCCAAGGCCGAGCCGGTCCAGCAGCTCATCCGGCGGCTGCAGGTCGGCCCGGCGGTAACCGCGTAATGCCTTCTGGGCAAAGATAATATTCTGCTCGGCGGTGCCGTAGGGGAGCAGGTTGCGCGACGGGTTCTGCACCACCACGCCGACCCGCTGACCGCGCAGCCGGAGCAGTTCGGACTGGCTCATCACCGAGATGTCGTCGGCGCCGAGGAAGATCTGGCCGCTGGTGGGGCGCAGCAGGCCTGCCAGCAGGGTGAGCAGGGTCGACTTTCCCGAGCCGGACGGGCCCAGCAACGCCACCGATTCGCCTGCGGATACGGCAAATTCGACGTTGTCGAGGGCGGTGAGCTGCTGGCCGTCCAGCTCGTAGACATGGGTCAGGTTCTGGCAGTGGATGGCCAGCCCGGTCTGCAGTACCCGCGCGCTGCTCATTCGGCCTCCCGCAGCCTGGCCGGTGCGGCGGCCCGCAGCAGGGCGCGGCCGGCCAGCACCGCGGTCAGCGTGAGCAGGATCAGGAAGGCCAGCGCGAACAGCGCGACGCCGGCCAGCGCCGGCTCGTAGTGCAGCGCCACCGGGGTTTGGTC
>JBDSAN010000053.1:0-4147 GCA_039922115.1 Jatrophihabitantaceae bacterium | reverse complement strand
GTCCGGCTGCTCATACACCGGCTCGGTGGTGAGATTGCCGCGTACGCGCTGTGCTTCGAATCCGGTGGAGCGCTCTACGTCTACTCCAACCGGATGAACCCGAAGTGGGCCCGCTACAGCGCCGGGGCCATCGCCAACGCTGAGGTCGTGCGCGCCGCACATAGCGATCCGGCGGTCCAGCGAGTCGATTGGGGCGGCGGGATCCAGCGTTACAAGATCAGCGGTCCGGTCATGCTGTATCCGTATGAGGAATTGCGCGCCTGGTCCGGCCGGCCGACCCGGCAGTTCTGGTGCGGTGTCAGGTGGCTTCGGGCCCTGTTCCGGCGCGCCGAGCGTGCCGAACTATCGGCAGCCGGCACCACCAGATTCGGCCGACGGCTGCACGACACCGCGCAGCCGTCGCGGCAAGGCTGATTGCCGCTAGCCGGCCGGTGGGGTCCAGGGCTGGACGAAGTCGTTGCCCTCACGTCCCTCGACCGCCATCAGCAGGGACGCGGCGTCGGCACCGTCGAGTTGCTCGCGGATGATGTCGGCGTGCCCCGCGTGCCGGGCGAACTCCTCGATGTGGTGCACGAGCGCGAAGCGCTGCACCGAGTCAGTAGCTGCATAAACGCCATCCCACGGGGCTGGCGGCTCGGTCATGGCCTCGCCCGGATCGGTGCCCCGGACGCTGGCCAGGTAGCCGGTTCGTGCCTCGTCGAAGGCCTCGATCGCAGCGGCGAGCGACTCGTCCGCGTCGAGTGCGAAACTGCCCATGAACAGCGCGAAACCTGCCTCGTCCGGCATCGCTGCCGGGTCGGCCTGCCGTCGTGCCCGCTGGTGCATGACGTAGGTGGCGTGCTTGACCAGCCCGCCGATCGACAGCGTGCTGCTGCACGGCGCCTGGCGTGCCTGCTGCTCGGTGAGCCCGTACGCAGCCGCGCGGATCGCGGTGAGCTGCTGGTCGAGGTAGCCGACGAGCACCTCGGATTCGGTGTGCTTGCCAGGTCCGAACATGGTTCCTCCTATGCGATGACGGATGTGATCGGGCTTGATTCAACCTTGGCAATAGGAAGGTTGCGTTCCGCTTCGCAGCCAGACCCGCCAGGTCAGTTCTTGAACAGCGCGCTGTAGGCGTTGATCGCCGGCTGTCCGCCGAGATGGGCGTAGAGCACGGTCGAGTCCGGGCCGATCTCGCCGGCCTGCACGAGTTCGATCAGCCCCGCCATCGACTTGCCCTCATAGACCGGGTCGATGATCATGCCTTCGAGCCGTCCGGTCAGCCGCATCGCATCCAGCGTCGAGTCGACCGGGATGCCGTAGTAGTCGCCGGCCCAACCCTCGAGCACCGTGATCTCGTCGGCCCGCAGGTCGCGACCCAACTCGATGAGCTCGGCGGTGTTGCGCGCGATCCGCTCCACCTGCATTCGCGTTTCAGCAATCTTTGCCGAGGCATCGATGCCGAGCACCCGCCGTGGTCGATCCTGACCGGCGAAGCCTGCGATCATTCCGGCGTGGGTGGAACCGGTGACGCTGCAGACGATGATCGTGTCGAAGAAGACGCCCAACTCGCGCTCCTGCTGCTGCACCTCATCCGCCCAGTTCGCGAAACCCAGGCCACCAAGACGATGGTCGGACGCGCCGGCCGGGATCGGGTACGGCACGCCGCCATCGTCGCGGATCTGCTGCAAAGCATTCTCCCAGCTCTGCTTGAAGCCGATCCCGAACCCGGCGTCGACGAGTTCGACCTGGGCGCCCATTATCCGTGACAGCAGGATATTGCCGACCCGGTCGTTCACCGAGTCGGGCCAGTCGACCCAGCTTTCCTGAACCAGCCGCGCCTTCAGGCCGAGCTTGGCAGCGACCGCGGCAACCTGGCGGGTGTGGTTTGACTGCACGCCGCCGATCGAGACCAGGTGGGTCGCGCCCTGAGCCAGCGCGTCCGGCACCAGGTATTCCAGCTTGCGGGTCTTGTTGCCGCCAAAGGCCAAACCGGAATTGCAGTCCTCGCGCTTGGCCCAGATCCGGGCGCCGCCGAGGTGATCGGACAGCCGATCGAGCGGATGCACCGGGCTCGGCCCGAACAGCAACCGATAGCGTGGAAAATCAGCCAGTATCACGATGCGCTCCCGATGCCGTTAGCTCACTCGAACCGGGTCGGATCCCCGGCGCCGACCCGGACAATCTCTGGAAATCCCTCGGAAAAATCGACCACGGTGGTCGGCTCGGTGCCGCACTCGCCCGAGTCGATGACTGCGTCGAGCTCGTGGTCGAACCGGTCCTTGATCGTCCAGCCATCGGTCATCGGCTCGTCCTCGCCGGGCACCAGCAAGGTGCTCGACACCAGCGGCTTGCCCAGCTCGCGCAGCAGCGCCTTGACGACCGGGTGATCGGGGATGCGCACGCCCACCGTGCGCTTGCGGGGGTGAGCGAGCCGCTTGGGCACCTCGCGGGTCGCGGTGAGGATGAAGGTGTACGGCCCAGGGGTGGCCGCCTTGATGCTGCGGAACGCGGCGTTGCTCAGCTGGACGAACTCGCCGAGCTGGACGAAGTCCGAGCACACCAGCGTGAAGTGGTGCCGGTCATCGAGCTGGCGGATCCGGCGGATCCGATCGGCGCCGGTGCGGTTGTCCAGCTCGAAACCCAGCGCGTAGCAGGAATCGGTGGGATAGGCGATCAGCGCGTCATCGCGCAGCATGGCGACGGCTTGGGCGATGACGCGCGGCTGCGGGTCGCGGGGGTGCACGTCCAGGTATCGCGCCATGGCGACAAGCCTAGGCGACGCCGGCTACCGGCCATGGCGGGCAGCGACCAGCCACGGGTCGCGTCGATGGGGCGCACGTGAGCCTGCACACGACCCGTCCCTGCTCTTGACTGATTCAAGAAAAGCGGGACAGACTCTGACCGTGCCCACCACAACCGAAGTCGAGCACGCACTGCGCGGTGCCGCGCTGCGGGTGACTCGTCCCCGGGTAGCGGTGCTGACCGCGGTGTATGAGCATCCGCACGCCGACACCGACCAGATCATCGGCCTCGCGCGCCAGCACCTCGGTGAGGTCTCGCACCAGGCCGTCTACGATGTGCTGCGCGCGCTCACCGGCGCGGGCCTGGTGCGGCGGATCGAACCTGCCGGCTCGGTGGCTCGCTACGAGTCGAGGGTTGGCGATAACCATCACCACGTCGTGTGCCGTTCCTGCGGTGCGATCGCCGACGTCGACTGCGCGGTGGGTGACACGCCCTGCCTGACCGCCTCTGATGACCATGGCTTCGCCATCAACGAAGCCGAGGTTATCTACTGGGGCCTGTGCCCCGACTGTTCCCCGAACGCAGTTACTGAGCAGTAAAACCCTTATCCCGGAAGGATTCCCATGTCTGACAGTCCTGACGCCGTTGTTGGCGAGATGAACGATGAGAGCGGAGGCGGTTGTCCGGTAGTGCACGCCAAGCACCCGACCGAGGGTGCGGGCAACCATGACTGGTGGCCTAACCAGCTCAACCTGAAGATCCTGCGCAAGAACCCCGCCGTGGCCAACCCGATGGGTGCGGACTTCGACTACGCCGCCGCGTTCAACACCGTCGACCTCGATGCCCTGCGGGGGGACATCGACGAGGTCATGACCACGTCGCAGGACTGGTGGCCGGCCGACTTCGGTCACTACGGCCCGCTGTTCATCCGGATGGCCTGGCACAGCGCCGGCACCTACCGCATCAGCGATGGCCGCGGGGGCGCCGGGGCCGGCATGCAGCGGTTCGCGCCGCTCAACAGCTGGCCCGACAACGGGAACCTCGACAAGGCGCGAAGGCTGCTCTGGCCGGTCAAGAAGAAGTACGGCCGGGCGATCTCGTGGGCCGACCTGATGGTCTTCGCCGGCAACTGCGCGCTGGAGTCGATGGGCTTCAAGACCTTCGGCTTCGCCGGCGGTCGCGAGGACGTCTGGGAACCGGACGAGGACGTCTACTGGGGGCCGGAGCAGACCTGGCTCGGTGACGAGCGGCACGCCGGCGGCGACGGGTACCCCCGGCTGGAGGCACCCTTCGGGGCGTCGCAGATGGGCCTCATCTACGTCAACCCCGAGGGCCCGAACGGCGTCCCGGACCCGCTGGCCTCGGCCCGCGACATCCGCGAGACGTTCGCGCGGATGGCCATGAACGACGAGGAGACGGTCGC
>JBDSAN010000052.1:0-10958 GCA_039922115.1 Jatrophihabitantaceae bacterium | reverse complement strand
GTCCGGCATGCCCTGCTCGGCGTGCACGGCTGCGACCTGGCAGCCATCCAGACCCTGGTCGGGGTGCTCAACAGCGAGCATCCCGATCAGTCTTTCGCCAGCAGGCACAGCGGATTGTTCATCGTCGCGGTCGGCTGCACCGAGCCTGGCGAGCTGTGCTTCTGCGCCAGCGTCGGCACCGGCCCGGCCCCCGGACCGGGCTATGACCTGGCGCTCACCGAGCGGCTGGACGAGTCCGGGCACTGGTTCGCGATCGAGGCGGCCAGCCCAGCCGGCGAGGGGCTGCTGGCCCGGCTCAACCGGCGACCGGTCACCGACCACGAGCGCGAGACGATCAGCCGGGCGGTCACCGCAGCGGCCGGCCGGATGGGCCGCCAGTTGCCGCTGACCGACGTCCGCGCATTGCTTCGCGACAACCGCGAATCGCCGCACTGGCAGCAGGTGGCCGAGCGCTGCCTGACCTGCGGCAACTGCACCATGGTGTGCCCCACCTGCTTCTGCACCACCACCGAGGACGTCACGGACCTGACCGGTGATCATGCCGAGCGCTGGCAACGCTGGGCGTCCTGCTTCGAGCTCGATTTCTCATATATACATGGTGGATCGGTGCGCACCTCGGGTGCCAGCCGGTACCGGCAGTGGATCACCCACAAGCTGAGCAGCTGGACCGATCAGTTCGGCGGGACGGGCTGCGTGGGCTGCGGTCGGTGCATCGCCTGGTGCCCGCCGGGCATCGATATCGTCGCCGAACTGCACGCCCTGGCAGCCGAGGATGGCTGATCGGGACGCGATGTTGCCGCTGCCGTACCGGGTGCTCGAATCCCGGCTCGAGACCGCTGACACCGTCAGCTTGCGGTTGGCCCCGGTGGCCGAGCAGCTAGCTCCGTTTCGTCCCGGCCAGTTCACCATGCTCTACCTGCATGGCATCGGTGAGATCGCGGTGTCGATCAGCGGTGATTCCGGCCGGACGGACGGCACGCTGGTCCAGACGATCCGCGATGTCGGCGCGGTCAGCGCTGCCGCAGTGCACGCGCAACCTGGCGCGCTGATCGGTGTGCGCGGGCCGTACGGCACCGACTGGGGCATGTCGAGCGCGCGCGATCATGACCTGCTGATCGTGGCCGGTGGCCTCGGGCTGGCTCCGCTGCGTCCGGTGCTGTATGCCGCCGTCGCGGATCGAGCAAGCTACCGCAGGGTGATCCTGATCGCCGGGGCCCGTCAGCCGGCCGAACTGCTGTTCGGTGATGAGCTGGCCAGCTGGACCGCTGCCGGCATCGAGATCCACCGGACGGTGGATCAGGCGGCCGGCCGCTGGACCGGTTCGATCGGCTTCGTCACCGAGCCGCTGGCCAGGCTGGAGCTTCGCCCGTACCGCACGGTGGCTTTCGTGTGCGGGCCTGAACCGATGATGCAGCACACCGCTGAGCTGCTGGTCGATCGCCAGCTGCCGCCCGAGCTGATTCGGATCTCCCTGGAGCGAAACATGAAATGTGGAATCGGGGTGTGTGGCCACTGCCAGCTCGGCCCGCTGCTGCTGTGCCGGCAGGGGCCGATCACCGACTACCGGCAGGCCGGCCCGCTGCTCGAAGTGGTCCAGTTGTGAACACCAAGCCAAGCATCGCGGTCTGGAAGTTCGCCTCGTGCGACGGCTGCCAGCTCAGCCTGCTCGACTGCGAGGACGAGTTGCTCGCGCTCGCCGAGGTGATCACGATCGCTCAGTTCACCGAGGCCTCCAGCCGGGTCCGACCAGGCCCGTATGACCTTTCCCTGGTGGAAGGTTCGATCAGCACACCTGGCGATGCGCAGCGGATCCGGTTCGTCCGGGAGCAGTCCCGGGCTTTGATCACGATCGGCGCCTGCGCCACCGCCGGTGGCGTGCAGGCGCTGCGCAACCTGGCCGACGTCGCCGACTACGCAGCTTTGGTATACCCGCAACCGCAATACCTGGACGTGCTGGCAACCTCGACCCCGATTTCGGCGCACGTGCCGGTGGAGCTGGAATTGCGTGGCTGCCCGATCGACAAGCATCAGCTGCTCGGGGTGATCAAGGCGATCCTGGCCGGCCGCAAGCCCGACCTGGTCGATGCCAGCGTCTGCACCGAATGCAAGCGCAACGGGTTGACCTGCCTGCCGGTGGTCGACGGCACGCCCTGCCTTGGCCCGGTCACGCACGCTGGTTGTGGCGCGCTGTGCCCGGCGGTGGGACGCGGCTGCTATGGCTGCTTCGGCCCGGTCACCGGCGCGAACCTGGCCGCGCAGACCCGGTTGCTGCGGGTGCAGGCGATGACCGATCGGGCGATCGACCAGGTGTTCAGCACCTTCAACGTCGCGGCACCGGCCTTCGCGAATCGGCAGCGCGCGAATGACTGAACAGACCCGAAGGCTGCAGGTCCAGGCACTGGCCAGGGTCGAGGGCGAGGGCGCGCTGGACGTCCTGATCGAAGGTGGCCAGGCCCGCAGCGCGCACCTGCGAATCTATGAACCACCAAGGTTTTTCGAGGCATTCCTGCGTAGTCGCCAGCATACCGAGGTGCCCGATCTGACCTCGAGAATCTGCGGGATCTGCCCGGTTGCTTACCAGGCCAGCGCCTGGCAGGCGATCGAGGACGCCTGCGGGGTACCGGTGGCTGAGCCGATCAACGCGATCCGGCGGCTGCTGTACTGCGGTGAGTGGATCTCAAGCCATGCCCTGCACATCTACCTGTTGCACGCGCCGGACTTTCTCGGCGCCGCCGACGCGATCGAGCTAGCAGGTCGGCAGCGAGCCGTGATCGAGCGTGGTTTGGCTTTGAAAAAAGCCGGAAACGCGATCCTGGAAACGGTCGGCGGGCGCGCCATCCACCCGGTGAACACCCGGCTGGGCGGCTTCTACCGGGCGCCGAGAGCAGCTGAGCTGACCGCGCTGGCCGAGCAGCTGCGGCCGGCGCTGGACGCGGCGCTGGCCACCGTGCAGTGGGTTGCTGGCTTCGAGTTTCCGGACGTCGAGCTCGACATCGAGCTGCTGGCCGTCCACCGCGATGCCGAATATGCAATAGAACGCGGTGAGATCCGCACCGCCGGCGGCCTGCGCTTGGCTGCCGCCGAGTTCAGCGAGCATGTCGTCGAGCGGCAGGTGCCGCACTCGACCGCACTGCAGGCCACCTTGGACGGCGCCCGGTACCTGACCGGACCGCTGGCCCGCTACACCATCAACTACCAGCAACTGTCCGAGATCGCCCGCCAGGCCGCCACCGCCGCCGGGCTCGGCCCCAGCTGCCGCAACCCGTACCGCAGCATCGTGGTTCGGGCGGTCGAAACCGTATACGCGGTGGACGAGGCCCTGCGGCTGATCGCCGGCTACCAGCGACCGGAGCCGGCCGCGGTGGACGTCCCGGCGCGGGCCGGCGTCGGCCACGGGATCAGCGAGGCGCCGCGCGGCCTGCTCTATCACCGCTACCGGTTGGATGCCGACGGCTTGGTCACCAACGCGGTGATCGTGCCACCGACCTCACAGAACCAGGCCGCGATCGAGCATGACCTGCTGCAGGTGGTGGCCGGCAACCTCGACCTGGACGACGCTGCGCTGACCGGCCTGTGCGAGCGGACGATCCGCAACTACGACCCGTGCATCTCGTGTGCCGCGCACTTCCTGCAGCTGCGGATTACCGGGCGGTGACCAGTGGCCAGCCGGTGACCGGCAACCGGCCGGTGGTGATCGGGATCGGCAACCGGTACCGGCGCGATGACGCGGTGGGCCTGGCCGTCCTCGATCGGTTGCTTGAACAGCGGCCGGCCGGCGCCGAGCTGGCCGCAGCTGATGGCGATCCGGCTCGCCTGATCGAACTGTGGGACGGCGCCCGGCTGGCCATTGTGGTGGACGCGGTGCGCTGCCAAGGGCCGGTGCCCGGTCGAATCCATCGCGGCGATGGGCAGGATCTCGACCAACCGGCCGGGGCGGCCACCAGCCACACGCTGGGGGTCACCGACGCGCTCAGGCTGGCCGAGGTGCTCGGCCGGGCGCCGGGGCGACTGATCGTGTACGCCATCGAGGCTGCCGAGCTGGGCCTGGGCCTCGGGCTGAGCCCGGCGGTCGCGGCCGCGGTCGAGCCGGTGGTGGCGGCAATCCGGCGTGACCTCGCGCTGCTCGATCAGCAATGCTCAGCGTGAGCTAGCACCGGCGCTGAGCATTGCGTGGACGTTCAGGCTTTCTTGGCCGCGACCTTCTTCGGCGCCGCCTTCTTGGCAGTGGTCTTCTTCGCGGCAGCCTTCTTGGCCGGCGCCTTCTTGGCCGCCTTCTTCTTCGTCACCGGTCCGCGCGCCCGCCGGTCGGCCAGCAACTCCGAAGCCCGCTCGTCGGTGATCTCCTCGACCGAATCGTCGCGGCGCAGCGAGGCATTCGTCTCGCCATCGGTGACGTACGGTCCGAACCGGCCGTCCTTGACCACCATCGGTTTACCCGAGACCGGGTCCACCCCAAGTTCCTTCAACGGCGGCGCGGCGGCCGCCCGCCGGCCACGCAGCTTCGGCTGGGCGAAGATCGCCAGCGCCTCGTCCAGGCTGACCGTAAACAGCTGATCCTCCGAGTCCAGCGACCTGGAATCGGTGCCCCGCTTGATGTAGGGCCCGTACCGGCCGTTCTGGGCGGTGATCTCGACCTGCTTGCTGGACCCGTCGTCCTCGAGCACGCTCGACATGCCCACCACCCAGGGCAGCGTGAGCAGCCGGGCCGCGTCCTCGATGGTCAATGAATCCAACGACATCGTCTTGAACAGCGACGCGGTGCGCTCGCCATCGGTGACGTAAGGCCCGTACCTGCCGTTCTTGCCGGTGATCTGCCGGCCGGTCGCCGGGTCCGGACCGATCTCGATATCGCCGGACGGCGCCGACAGCAATTCCTCGACCTTGTCGGCGGTCAGCTCGTCCGGGGCCAGGTCCTCAGGCACCGAGGCGCGCCGCTCCGATTCGGCGCCGCCCTGCTGCACGTAGGGCCCGTACCGGCCGACCCGAACCACGATGTCGCTGTCCGGGCCGAACAGCTGGATCGAGTTCACCCCGCGCGCATCGATGTCTTCCAACCGCTCGGCGATCAGCTTCTTCAGCCCGCCCTGCGATGAGATCCGGGAATCGTCCTCGACCAGCCGCTCGGCATCGGTCGAGCCGAAGTAGAACCTGCGCAGCCAGTCGACCCGCGAGGTGGTGCCGCCAGCGATCGAGTCAAGATCGTTTTCCACCGAGGCGGTAAAGCCATAGTCGACCAGCCGGCCGAAATGCCCTTCGAGCAGGCCGGTCACCGCGAAGGCGACCCAGCTCGGCACCAGCGCCGCGCCCTTCTTCCAGACGTAGCCACGGTCCTGGATGGTCTGCATGATCGAGGCGTAGGTGGACGGCCGGCCGATGCCGAGCTCCTCCATCGCCTTGACCAGCGAGGCCTCGGTGTAGCGGGCCGGCGGGTTGGTCGAGTGCCCGGACGGCTGCAGCGCGCGCACCCCCAGCGAGTCACCGCGCGCCAGTTGGGGCAGTCGCTTCTCGCTGTCGTCGCGGCCGGACTCGGCTGAGCCGGAGCCCTCGGCCGGCTCGTCGGTGTCCTCGACGTAGGCGCGCAGGAAGCCGGGAAAGGTGATGGTGCGACCCGAGGTGGCGAACTCGGCCCGCTCGCCGGTGACCGAGGTGCCGGCCAGCCGGACCGAGATGGTGGTGCCGACCGCATCAGCCATCTGGGAGGCGAGCGTGCGCTGCCAGATCAGCTCGTAGAGCCGGAACTCATCCGAGCTCAACGCCCCGGCCAGCTCGCCGGGCGTGCGGAAGCTGTCGCCGGCCGGCCGGATCGCCTCGTGCGCCTCCTGGGCGTTCTTGACCTTGCGGCTGTAGTGCCGAGCCTCGGCCGGAACGTAGGCGTCGCCGTACAGGTCGCGGGCCTGGCTGCGGGCAGCCGACAGCGCCGTCTCGGACAGGTTCGTCGAGTCGGTACGCATGTAGGTGATGTAGCCGTTCTCGTACAGCCGCTGCGCCACCCGCATGGTCACCTGGGACGACCAGCGCAGCTTGCGACCGGCCTCCTGCTGCAGCGTCGAGGTCATGAACGGCGGGTACGGCCGGCGCCGGTAGGGCTTCTCCTCGACCCGGGTGACGTTGAAGTCGACGCCCTCGAGCCTGGCGGCCAGGCCGCGCGCGCCGGCCTCGTCCAGGTGCAGCACCTCGCTGGAGGCGCGCCCGGTGGCCGGGTCGAAGTCCCGGCCGGTCGCGATTCGCTCGTCGCCGAGGGCCACCAGCGTTGCCCCGAAGGTCTCCGGGTCACCGTCCTTGCGGACGGCCGGGGCGAAGGTGCCCTCGATGTCCCAGTAGTTCGCGGTGTGGAAGGCCATCCGCTGCCGCTCGCGCTCGACCACGATCCGGGTCGCCACCGACTGCACCCGGCCGGCCGACAGCTTCGGCAGCACCTTCTTCCACAGCACCGACGAGACTTCGTAGCCGTAGAGCCGATCCAGGATCCGTCGGGTTTCCTGCGCGTCGACCAGGTCGGCGTCGATGTCACGCGGTTCGGCGACCGCGCGGGCGATCGCTGCCGGGGTGATCTCGTGAAAGACCATCCGCCGCACCGGAACGGTCGGCTTGAGGGTCTGCGCGAGGTGCCAGGCGATCGCTTCGCCTTCACGGTCCTCATCGGTGGCCAGGTAGACCTCGTCGGCGTCCTTGACCAGCGCCTTGAGCTTGGAAACCTGCTGCTTGCGGTCCGGGCTGATCACGTACAGCGGCTCGAAGTCGGAATCGGTGTTGACGCCCAGCCTGGCCCAGGGCTGTCCCTTATAGGCGGCCGGGACGTCGGCGGCGTTGCGTGGCAGGTCGCGGATATGCCCGATCGACGCCTCGACGGTGTAGCCCGCGCCGAGGTAGCCGCCGATGGTCTTCGCCTTCGCCGGGGATTCGACGATCACCAGCTTGTTTCCGGTGAGCGCCTTCTTCCCGCGTGCTTGCGCCACGAGTAACTCCTGTCTGTGATCACGTTGTGTGATCGGCTGCCATGAATATGTTGCAACCCCGCTTCGGCGGACGGTACCGCACCGCAGTCACATCTCGCTCCAGCGGTGGGCTGGCCGACCTAGCCGGCTCCGCCTGGCTACCGGGTCCGACGATGATCGACAGTACCGGCTGCTGGTTCGGCGACCGCGTGACACTGCGCCCATTCTGGGCCAGCCGGTCAGCGCCACCGACCTGCATAGCGACCGAACCCTTTGGTGACGAACCTAGCCGCCGACTCCCGGTTCGGCCTTCGGCCGGGCCACCGCGCGGTGCTGCAACTGGCTGGAGTACGCGACGCTGGTAGTGACGCTGCCCAGGCTGCCGATCCGGCCGGACACCTCCTCCAGGTGGCGCATCGAGGTCGCGATCACCTTGAGCACGAAGCAGTCCTCACCAGTGACGTGGTGGGCCTCGATCACCTCGGGGGTGCGATCGAGCAGGTCATACAGCGGCTGGTAGCGGCTGGTCGGGTAGCGCAGCCGGAGCTGGGCCAGGATCGGGTAGCCGAGCCGGGCGTAGTCCACCACGGCTGAGTAGCCGACCACCACGCCGGATTGCTCCAGCCGGCGTAGCCGCTCGCTGGTCGCCGAGACCGACAGGTTTATGGCGCGCGCGAGCTGGGTGAGGCTCTGCCGGCCGTCGCGTTGCAGTTCGGCGAGCAGCGCCCAATCCGTGTCGTCCAAGGCCCCCTGCGCCATGCGGCCAATCTTGCGCGATTCTTGCGGCGATGTCTGCAGTTTTCCGGCGGAACTTCCTTTAGCACGGACCCGATCAGACCTACGGTCTTGGGATGGGTTCAGCTATCGATTACTTCACGGCGAAGCTTGCTTTCGAAACCGATGTCGCCGATGTCATGAGCGCTCTGGCCAGCGCTCGGCCACGCTTCGTGCTGGTGGACTCCCGGGCTGAGCCGGCCTGGCGGTTGGGCCGCATCCCGCAGGCGATTCACCTGCCGACCGCCGAGCTCGATCAGCGACTGGCGGCCTTCGACCGGTCGGTGCCCGTGGTGACCTACTGCTGGGGGCCGGCCTGCAACGGCGCGACCCGGTCGGCGCTGGAGCTGGCCAAGCGCGGTTTCAGCGTCCGGGAGATGATCGGCGGCTTCGAATACTGGGTCCGCGAGGGCGGGCAGGTGGCCACCGACGCTGGCATCAGCCAGCCGGCACCCGATCCGCTGGTGGCCCCGGTGGCCGGCGTGGACCGGCCCAGCTGCGGTTGCGGCTGATCGGGCTGCCGAGCTTGCTGGCGCTAGGTCCGAGCTCGCTGGCGCTAGGTCCGAGCTCGCTGGCGCTAGGTCGAGCTTGCTAGTCGGCCGGCCAGTGCGGGCCGGCACCGGTGGGTGGCTGGCCGAGCAGCTCAGCAAGCCGGCGCAGTCGCTTGGCCGAGGTGATTCGCCAGCCGGGCCGGCCCCTGACCCCGATGTCGAGCGCGTTAACACCGAGCGCGGCCAGCTCACGGCCGGCGGCGCGGTGCAGCGGGCCGTCCGGATCGGCCATTGCCAGCAGGTAACCGGACTCCTCACGGCGGCCGGCCGCGATCGCCCAGAGCCGCAATCCGGCAGCCGACAGCGCGAGATCGGCCGGCACCCGCAGCGACGCTCCCCTGGTCCAGCGGGCTGCCTGCGGACGCAGCGCCTCGGTGATCTCGCTGCGAACCGCGATCAGCCCGCCCGGTGCCGGCGCGGTGTCGCACACCAGGCCACGGGCGGCCAGTTCGGTTAGCAGGGCCTCGGCCCGCCAGGCCTCGGCTACCAGCACCGACAACCTGGCCGCGGCGCCCCGGTCGGTGCGAACCCAGTCACCGCCGGCCAGCAGCAGGCCGTCCAGGTCCTGCACGACGGCATCGGCGGCCTCAGCACCGAACAGCGAGAATTGCACGCGGTGATTGTCTCCCATCCCGCTCGCCGAATCGGCAATGCTCAGCGCGAGTCATCGCCGACACGCGACATTGCGGATGCTCGGAGTCGCGGATGGTCGGCGTCACGGATGGTC
This sequence comes from Jatrophihabitantaceae bacterium, assembly GCA_039922115.1. GTDB lineage: Bacteria > Actinomycetota > Actinomycetes > Mycobacteriales > Jatrophihabitantaceae > Jatrophihabitans_A. Next base: position 1,971 of record JBDSAN010000052.1, on the reverse strand, counting down.
GGTGCCGCGGATGCTGGTGCCGCGGATGCTGGTGCCGGTAACGGCGAGGCCCCCGAGCTGATCGCTCGGGGGCCTCGCTGCAGGCAATCGGCCGGTTGACCGCTCTCGACTTGCTAGCCGACAGCTGCCGGGTGCTTGGCCGTCTCCGGGTCGTCGTTGAGCGAGGACGCCCGCCGCTTGGCGATGACCACCGCAGCGACGATGACCGCGACTGCGGCCAGCGCGATGACGATCCGGATGCCGGCGTTGGCGTCCTTGCCGATCGACAGCTGGACGACGGCCGGCGCGATCAGCACCGACACCAGGTTCATCACCTTGATCAGCGGGTTGATGGCCGGGCCGGCAGTGTCCTTGAACGGGTCACCGACAGTGTCACCGATGACGGTGGCGGCGTGCGCTTCGGAGCCCTTACCGCCGTGGATACCGTCCTCGACCAGCTTCTTGGCGTTGTCCCAGGCACCACCGGAGTTGGCCAGGAACACCGCCATCAGGGTGCCGGTCGCGATCGCGCCGCCGAGGTAGCCGGCCAGCGGGCCAAGGCCCAAGCCGAAGCCGACCGCGATCGGTGCCATCACCGCGAGCAGGCCGGGGGTGATCAGCTCCCGCAGCGAATCCCGCGTGCAGATATCGACGACTCGGCCGTACTCGGGCCGCTCAGTGCCGTCCATGATTCCGGGGTGGTTGCGGAACTGGGCACGCACCTCGTAGACCACCGCACCGGCCGCGCGGGACACCGCGTTGACGGCCAGGCCGGAGAACATGAAGACCACAGCGGCACCGATGATCACACCGACCAGGGTGTTCGGGCTGACGATGGTGGTGGCGAAGTTGGTGTTGCCGGCAATCTCGCCCTTCGCCTTGATCACCGCCTGACCGATCGCGTCCTGGTAGGAGCCGAACAGCGCGGTCGCGGCCAGCACGGCGGTCGCGATCGCGATGCCCTTAGTGATCGCCTTGGTGGTGTTGCCGACCGCGTCCAGCTCGGTCAGGATCTGCGCGCCCGCCGGGCTGACGTCACCGGACATCTCAGCGATGCCCTGGGCGTTGTCCGAGACCGGGCCGAAGGTGTCCATGGCGACGATGACGCCGACCGTGGTGAGCAGGCCACAACCGGCCAGTGCCACCGCGAACAGCGCGACCGAGACTGACGCGCCACCGAGCAGGAACGCGCCGAACACTGCCGCCGCGATCACCACCGCGGTGTAGACGGCCGACTCGAAGCCGACCGAGATGCCGGCCAGGATCACCGTGGCGGCACCGGTCAGCGAGGACAGCCCGACGTCCTGCACCGGCTTGTGCTCAGTGCCGGTGTAGACGCCGGTCAGCCACAGGATCACCGCGGCCAGCACGATGCCGATGATCACCGCGGTGATCGCGATCAGCGCCGGGTTACCGCTGTGGCTGGCGATGCTGGCCCCGTCCACGTCCAGGCCGACGCCCTTGAGCTTGGAGAACTTGGTGGGCAGGTAGGTGAAGGCCGCGATCGCGCACAGCACCACCGAGATGCCGGCGGAGATGTAGAAGCTGCGGTTGATCGTCTTCAGGCCACCCTCGTCGGCCCGCGAGCGGGTGATGAACACGCCGATGATGGCGGTCAGCACGCCGATTGCCGGCACGATCAGCGGGAACAGCAGGCCCTTGGTGCCGAAGGCCACCGAGCCGAGGATCAGCGAGGCGACCAGGGTCACCGCGTAGGACTCGAACAGGTCCGCTGCCATACCGGCGCAGTCACCGACGTTGTCACCGACGTTGTCGGCGATGGTGGCGGCGTTGCGCGGGTCATCCTCGGGGATTCCGGCCTCGACCTTGCCGACCAGGTCGGCGCCGACGTCGGCCGCCTTGGTGAAGATGCCGCCACCGACACGCATGAACATGGCCAGGGTCGCGGCGCCGAAGCCGAAGCCCTCGAGCACCTTGGGGGCGTCGCCCTTGTAGAGCAGGACGACCACGGAGGCGCCGAGCAGACCGAGG
>JBDSAN010000051.1:0-3636 GCA_039922115.1 Jatrophihabitantaceae bacterium | reverse complement strand
GGCGCGAAGCTGATCTACGCCTACGGCGAGGCCACCGTCCCCAAGATCACTGTGATCACCCGCAAGGCCTTCGGCGGCGCCTATGACGTGATGGGCTCCAAGCACCTCGGCGCGGACCTGAACCTGGCCTGGCCGACCGCCCAGATCGCGGTGATGGGCGCTCAGGGTGCCACCAACATCCTGTACCGCAAGGAACTGGCCGAACTCGAGGGTAGCCCGTCCGAGCAGGAAGCCCGCCGGGCCGAGCTGGTAACCGAGTACGAGGACACCCTGGTGAACCCGTACGTGGCCGCCGACCGCGGTTACCTCGACTCGGTCATCCCGCCGTCCCAGACCCGGGCCCTGGTGGTGAAGTCGTTGCGGATTCTCAAGACCAAGCGACAGTCGCTGCCGCCGAAGAAGCATGGCAACATCCCGCTATGACCGACCAACAACCCGATCCCGCGCCAGATGCTGCCGACAGCCATCCGGTCTTGCGGATCGTGTCCGGCAATCCGGATCCGGCCGAGATCGCCGCGGTCACCGCGGTGCTCGTCGCGGTGGCGGCAGCGCGCACCGAGCGGCAGCCGGCCCCGGTCGGCAATGCCTGGGGCGAGCTCGCACTGCGACTTCGGCGGCCACCGGTGGCCGGACCGGGCGCGTGGCAGCACAGCGTGTGGAGCTGACCGCTGCGAGCGCTGCGGTGAAATCGGCGATTCGTCCCGGCCCGATCGGCGCCTCGCCGCGCCCGTTCCGCACCTTGTAAGCGCCATCGTGGTGCCGACCGGTCAGACTGAGCGGGTGCAACTGCCCACCTTCGTTCGACAACGGCCACCGTTCTGGCCGGAATTCAGCTCGCCGCTGCGCAGCCCGGCGGTCACCGCCCGGGTTGGCCGGGTGCTCGGCATCGCCTTCGGGTTGTGCTTCGTCACCGGCCTGCTGAGCCACTACCAGTACGCGCCGTGGCACTGGTTGCCCATTCCAGCCGCACCGTACTGGGGCTACCGGTTGACCCAGGGCGTGCACGTGATCACCGGAATCTCCTGCATTCCATTGCTGCTGCTCAAGCTCTGGTCGGTGTTTCACCGGCTGTTCGTCTGGCCGCCGGTCCGTTCGGTCGCGCACTCGCTGGAACGCGGATCGGTCGCGATCCTGGTGTCGGCCTCGGTGTTCCAGCTCATCACCGGGCTGTTCAACATCCTGCAGTTCTACCCGTGGCACTGGGGATTCCTGCGAGTGCACTACTGGATGTCCTGGGTGGTGATCGGCTCGCTGCTACTGCACATCGCGATTCAGTTGCCGGCCATCCGGGAAGGGCTGGCCGATCGGGTATGGCGATCGGGCGACAGCCCTGGCCCGTCCCGGCGCGGCGTGCTGATCGCCGGCGGTGCGGGCATCGCGGTGGTCACCGCAACCACCATCGGTCAGGTCATTCCGGTGCTGCAACCGATCGGCCTGCTGGCCGCCCGGCAACCGCGCAAGGGACCGCAGGGCGTGCCGGTGAACCGCACCGCCGCAGCCGCCCAGGTGGTCCGGCTGGCCCAGTCGCCGCAGTACCGACTGACTGTGGACGGCCCGCACCTGCTGTTCGAACTGAAGCTCGCCGAACTGGAGGCATTGCCCATCAGCCAAACGAGTTTGCCGATTGCCTGCGTTGAGGGCTGGAGCGTGCAGGCAGACTGGCACGGCCCCCGGCTGCTCGACCTGGTCCACCGGGTCGGCGGCAACAGCAGCTCGAAGGTGTCGCTGATCTCGCTGGAACATGGCGCATACAGCAGGTCCAGCCTGACCGGTAGCCAGCTTGAGCATGCCCTGCTGGCCACCCACCTGAACGGCCAGCGGCTCGACCTCGACCACGGTTACCCGGTAAGGCTGATCGCCCCTGACCGGGCCGGCGTGCTGCAAACAAAGTGGATTACCAAGATCGAGGTGCGCTGATGGCCGAGCTGGATCGCGACCTCAACCATCCCGGTAGCCAGCGGACGTTGCGAATGGCCTTGGGCGGTATCGGGATTCTGGTCATCGGCTACGGAGTGCTGCGGTTGCTCACCGATGCCAAGGACACCAAGCCGTCCGAACTGGTGGTGTGGCTGGTCGGCTCGCTGCTGGTGCACGACGCGATCATCGCGCCGCTGGTGATCGGCATCGGCTGGCTGCTCTCGCGCTACGTGCCGGACCGGGCTCGCGCCTTCGTCCAGGCCGGCCTGGTGACCGGCGGCCTGATCAGCGCGATCGGGGTGTTGCTGATCTGGCGGCAGGGCAAGACCAGCGCTCGATCGCTTGCCCTACTGCAACAGAACTACCTGGCGCATCTGCTGGTATTGCTAGCGATTGTCGCGGCCGGGACGCTCGGCTGCTACCTGATCGCGGTGTCGCGCTCGAACCGGACGAAGGCCCGGCCACCGGCTGACCAGTAGTCGCTCACCGCTAGGCCGGCTTGCCCGGCGTAGCGGATCAGCGCTTGCGCACCGACGATCGCCCATGCGAACTGCGGGCCCATCACCTGGCTGTCCGTGCTGAACCGGACGTCGAGCACCTCGTCCAGTTCGGCATCGCAACTGCTGGCCTCGACGATCACCGAACCACCGGGCGCGAGCAGCCCGGCCAGCCGGCGCAGCAAACCAGCGACGTCGCCGCCGATACCGACATTGCCGTCCAGCACCAGCACCGTTGGCCAGCGACCTTCGCCCGGAACTCGCTCGAAGATGCTGCGGATCAGTGCCGGGGCACCCCGTTGCTTGGTGAGCGCGACCGCGACGTCGGCGATGTCCACACCGAGCGCCGGGCTGCCGGCCGCGGCCAGCGCGTGCACGATCCGGCCCGGCCCACAGCCGACATCGAGTACCGGCGGCACGCACAGGTCAAGCACGGTCTGATCCACCGCATCGGCATCGGCCAGGTAGCGGGCAATCGCCAGCGGCACCACCCGTCCGTCGGCGCTCAGCAAGCTCAGCGAACCGGCCTGCCGCAGGGCGCCCTCGTACGGCGACAGCGCGCCCTGCATCACGTCGCGACCCCAGCGACCCCAGCGACCTCAGCGACCTCAGCGACTCCGGTGGCTCCGGTGGCTCCGGCAGCCCCGACGATCTCGCGCCAGCGCCTGGCGAACGTGGTGTGTGGCGCGGCGCTGGCGACCAGCTCGGCGCTGCCCGCGGTGTCAACGTCGGTGAGCGTCGGCAGCAGCTGCACCGACAACCCGGCCGCAATCAGCCGGCGGTGCTGCTCGGCACCGGTCCGGTCGGTCGACATCGGCACGCCCTGGATGCACTCACGGGCGCGCCTCGGATCAGCGAAGCCGATCGCCCAGTAGCCGCCATCATCGGCCAGCCCGAGGCAGCTGTCGTACCGGCTTGGATCGAAGCCGAGCAGGCCAGCATGCAGCTGCGGCGTGTCCATCCCGACCAGCAGTGCCGGCCCCGGTCGGTCGCGTCGGCGGCTTCCAGCGCAGCTACGGCGTGATGGCCAATGCCTTCTACGACTTCGACTTCGCCAACTTCGGCCTCGGCCAGTCCATCTTCCAGCCCTATGTCGGCCTCGGCGCCGGCTATGTCTGGACCGACATGAACAACGTCCGTGGCAATGGCGGCGCCGGCCAGGCCTCGACCATCTACTCCGACGACACCGCCGGCCGCTTCGCCTACCAGGGCATCGCCGGTG
>JBDSAN010000050.1:0-6135 GCA_039922115.1 Jatrophihabitantaceae bacterium | reverse complement strand
GGCAGGGCTGGCGGCCCGGGTGTTCGTCGACTTTCCGGACGCCGCGGTGACCGAACTGGTCGGCGCGGACGGGACAAACGAGTTTCCGGTGGCCGTGGTGGCGCTGGGCCCGGGCGAGCCGGCGCTGCAGCCGACCGGGCCGGCCGCGGTCGGCCAGCTGGACGCCGACGGGATCGAGTTCGAACTGGTGACTGCCGCGCAGCGGGCCGGCGAGCGCGACCGGCTGGGTGTCGAGCTGGCGCGGGGCGGCCCGGTGCCGCCGGCTGCCGCCAGCTCGGCGAGCCTGGACGCGGTGGTGCTGCAGCGCGGCTCGATGCGGCGGATGGACCCTGAGCGCGGCCTGCCGCTAGCGAGCTTGCAGGCTGCGATGTCGGCCGCGCTGCGGGGCATCGAGGTGCCACACTGGGTGGCGGTGCACGCCGTCGACGGGTTGGCACCGGGGCTGTACCGGTGGCCGGACCTGACCACCCCGGTGCGGACCGGCCTGCTGCGCGACGAGCTGTACATCGCCTCGCTGGAACAGGGCCTGGCGCGCGACGCGGCGTTCGTGGTGATCTCGGCAATCGAGCTGGCCGGCCTAACCGATCGGCAATACCGGCAAGCGCAGCTGGCTGCGGGCATCGTCGAGGGACGGCTGCACCTGATGGCTTACGCGCTCGGCGCGGCGGCTACCGGCATGACCTTTCGGGATTCGGACCTGCCGGCGCTGCTGGGCCAGGACCTGGCCTGCCTGCTGTGGACCTGCGTCGGGGTGCCGGAGTATCGCTCGCGGCCAGGTGGCCCGCCAGGAGCGCCATCAGCGGTCCGATTGGTGAACGCGCGATAGCGCCTGGGGCAGAGACTGCGCCGCTCAACTTGCTTCGGCTTACTGTGGCCGAGATCTTGCCTGTAGCCGCGCGGGGGTGCAGGCTCGGTTCCATGAGATCGCTATCACGCCGCTTATTCGGGCGAGTCAGGGCAACCAACCAGCTCGCAGTGCTCGTGGTGATGGTCGTGGCGGGGAGCTTGTTCGCCTCGCCTGGCCTGGCCAACGCGAGCCCGGTGGTGCCTGCCGCGCCAGCCTCGATGGGCCAACCCGATCTCGGACCGAACGTCTATGTCTTCGACCCGTCGATGCCGCTGGCCCAGATCCAGCAGGCCGTCGACGCGGTGGCCGCTCAGCAGGTCAGCAACCAGTTCGGGACGCAGCGCTATTCGCTGCTGTTCAAGCCGGGGACCTATGGGACGGCCGCGAACCCGCTCAACTTCCAGGTCGGTTACTACACCGAAGTGGCCGGTCTGGGCGCCTCACCCGACGATGTCGTGATTAACGGCTCGGTCTTCGTCCGCAACCAGTGCGACAGCGGCGGCTGCGTGGCGCTGAACAACTTCTGGCGGTCGCTGTCCAACCTGTCGATCAACGTCACCAATCCTGATTTCGGTTGCTACACCGGGCAATTCTGGGCGGTGTCGCAGGCCGCGCCGATGCGCCGGGTGCACATCAACGGGCTCACCACGCTGATGGACTACTGCACCGGCCCGTCGTTTGCCAGTGGCGGTTTCATCGCGGATTCGAAATTCGACAACGGCACCGTGATCAACGGTTCGCAGCAGCAGTTCTTCGTCCGCAACAGCGTGCTGGACGGTTGGACCAACGGCGTGTGGAACCAGGTGTTCTCCGGCGTCACTGGCGCGCCGGCACAGTGCTTCCCGGCGCAGGCCAGTTGCGGCGGCCCGTACACCACGCTGGCCAGCACCTCGGCGAGCCGGGAAAAGCCGTACCTGTACGTCGATGGCAGCGGCCGGTACCGGGTGTTCGTCCCGTCCGCGCAACAGGATTCGACCGGCACCACCTGGTCGGCCGGCGCCACCCCGGGCCGCTCGATCCCGCTGTCGGATTTCTACCTTGCCAGCCCGGCTGATTCGGCCCGGACGATCAACAACCAGCTGTCCCGTGGCCGCAACCTGCTGCTGAGGCCCGGCGTCTACAACCTCGATCAGACCCTCAAGGTCAAGCGGGCCGACACCGTTGTGCTCGGCCTGGGCTTCGCCACCATGACCCCGACCAGCGGGGCGGTGGCGATGAGCGTGGCCGACGTGCCGGGAGTCGACATTGCCGGCGTCATCTTCGACGCCGGCCCGGTCAACTCGCCGGTGCTGCTGCAGATCGGCGAGGGCCACGGAAACCACGATTCATCAGCAATTAGCGCTAAGAACCGTCCGGTTGACCCGACCGCGTTGCAGGACGTGTTCTTCCGGATCGGTGGGCCACACCTGGGTCGGGCGAGCACCAGCCTGGTGGTCAACAGCGACCACGTAATCCTGGACGACATCTGGGCCTGGCGGGCCGATCACGGCAATGGCGTCGGCTGGACCCAGAACACGGCCGACACCGGCCTGATCGTCAACGGTGACGATGTCAGCGCGACCGGGTTGTTCGTCGAGCACTACCAGAAATTCCAGGTCATCTGGAACGGCGAGCGGGGCAAGGTGGCGTTCTTCCAGAGTGAGCTGCCCTACGACGTGCCCAGCCAGGCGGCCTGGATGTCCAGCCCGAGCACCCAGGGCTACGCCGCGATCAAGGTCACCCGCAGCGCGCGGAACTTCACCGGCTACGGCATGGGCACCTACAGTTTCTTCAACCAGGGCTTGGATATCTTCGCCGCACACGCCTACGAGGTGCCAACCAACAACGGGGCCCAGCTGCACGACCTGCTGACCATCTTCCTGGACGCGACCAACGGCAAGGGCGGAATCCTCAATGTCGTCAACGACACCGGTGGACCGTCCACCATCGCCAACCCGGACGTCCCGGTGACCGTGGTCAACTACCCGTAGGCCAGCCTGGGCAGCGTCACGGAAAGGCTGGCACGCCCGGCGCGATATCCAGCTCTGCTGCGGCGGCTGCCTCGTCGATCGGCGGCGCCACGTACGGATCGGCTTTCGGCCGCTCGATGCCGCCAGGAAAGGCCAGCCGCAGGATGGTTCGCTGCACCGAGCGCCATTGCTTGCCGAATGGCCCGGTGTTGTAAGGCAACTGGTAGCGCTCGCAGATCTCGCGAACCTTCGGTGCGATCTCCTGGTAGCGCGAGCTGGGCAGGTCCGGGTACAGGTGATGCTCGACCTGGAAGGACAGGTTGCCCGACAGCAGGTGAAAGGTCGAGCTGCCTTCGATGTTGGCCGCGCCGAGCAGCTGCCGCAGGTACCAGTGGCCCCTTGTCTCGTCCTCGATCTCGGCCTCGGTGAAGGTGTAGGCCTGATCAGGGAAGTGGCCGCAGAAGATGATGGCGTTCGACCAGACGTTGCGGACCAGGTTCGCGATCACGTTCGCGGCCAGGGTCTTGCGCCATTCGCTGCCGGACAGCGCCGGAAAGGCCAGGTAATCCTTGATGATCTGGCGGCGAGCCTTGACGCCGATCGCCTTGAGCTCGGACCAGGCCTGCGAACGCGGCTTGCTGCCGCTGCGGATCGCCTTGAAATCGAGGTCGTGTACCGCGACGCCCCACTCGAACAAGGCCATCAGCAGCAGGTTGTAGATCGGTTGGGCAAGGTAGGCCGGTTCCCACTTCTGCCGAGGGTCGATCCGCATGATCTCGTAGCCGACGTCGTGATCCTTGCCGATCACGTTGGTGAAGGTGTGGTGGACGTAGTTGTGCGAGTGCTTCCAGGCAGCGGCCGGTGAGGCGGTATCCCAGTCCCAGGTTGAGGAGTGGATGTCCGGATCGTTCATCCAATCCCACTGACCGTGCATGACATTGTGGCCGATCTCCATGTTTTCCAGGATCTTCGCCAGCGACAGGCCGGCCGTCCCGAGCAGCCAGGCGGGCTTGTATCGCGAGGCCATCAACACCAGCCGGGACAGCGCGGCCAGCCGGCGCTGGAACTCGATGATGCCGCGAATGTAGCGCGCGTCGTGCTCGCCGAGGCTGGCGAAGATTTCGTCGTGAATCGCTTGGAATTCGTTGCCGATCGCCTCGATCTGCTCGGCGCTGAGCCGGTCGATCGGGTTGGCGGTTTTTGTTTGCTCGGTGAGTTTCATGTCTCTCCTAGAGCTCGATGTCAGCGTGGCCTTCTGGGCAGCTGACGCAGATGCGCACCATCTCGCCGACCTCGCTGGTGGTCTGTCCGGTGACCAGGTCACGCACCGAACCGGCGGCCAGCCGGCCGATGCAGGTGTGGCAGATGCCCATCCGGCAGCCGTGCCGCAGGCTCATCCCGGCGTCCTCACCGGCTTGCAGGATCGGGGTGCTGCCGTCGCATTCGACGACCGTGTCGCTCACCCGCAGGCGTACCGTGCCGCCGCGACCAGGCTCGATGTCGGCGCCCGCGCGGGGCTGGAACCGCTCCAGCTCGAACTGCTCGAGCAGGCCGGCGTCGTCCCAATGCTGCTTGAACGAATCGATCATGTCCGCCGGACCGGACAGGTAGGTCTGTCGTGCCCGCCAGTCCGGGCAGAGTTCGTCCAGCTGGTCCGGGCTAAACCTGCCCTTGCTCGCGCTGTACCAAAGGTCGAGCCGGTAGCCGGGTACCCGGGCGGCCAGTTGCTCGAGCTCGCGGCCGAAGATCACGTCGGCCGGCGTGCGCACGCAGAACAGGTGCCGGACGTCGGTCAGCCAGCCGCGCTGATCGAGCTGGCGCAGCAGCGCGAACATCGGAGTGACGCCGCTGCCGGCGCTGATCATCAGCAGCGGCCGGCTGGGTGCGGTTTCGATGCCGAACTCGCCCTGCACCTCGCCGAGGAACAGCGGGGTGCCCGGGCCGGCCTTGGTGAGCAGGTAGGTGGACATCAGGCCGCCGTCCACCTGCTTGACGGTCACCGCGATCACTCCGCGCGGGTGGTCCGGGTCCGACGTCAGGGTGAAGGCCCGCCAGTACCTGATGCCGTCGATCTCGACGCCGAGCCGCAGGTACTGCCCGGCCCGATGGCCAGGCCAGGCCAGGTTCGGCCGGATCACGATGGTCGCGCTGTCGTGGGTTTCAGGCCTGATCTGCTCGATGACGCCACGCAGCTCGGTGGTGGCCCACTTCGGGTTGAGCAGTTGCAGGTAGGCGTCGGGCATCAGCGGGGTGGTGAGTGCGCGGGCCGCGACCAACCCGCGCCGGAGCGTTGCCGAGATGGCTGGCTCAGCGCCACGTTCGACCATGGTCAGGCTCCTCTCCGATCGTGCTGCCCTGGAGCTGAAGTACACGGTACTGTAAGTATCGGGTACTTGCAGTATCAGCAGAGCGAACGTGTCCGGCATTACCCCGAGGCGGCGGACGAAAGTCGAGGGTCGGTCTCCGGGCCTTCCCTCAGGTGCGGCGGCGGCATCCTGACGATGCTTGTTCTATCGGGGCCAGCGTGGCATCGAGATAGCTGATCGCTTCGCAATGGAGGCAAACACATGAGATCTATCCACGAGCTGTTCCGCAAGCAGGGCCTGACCCGGCACCGCGATCGGCGCGTCCTCGGCGGGGTGTGCGTGGGGCTGGGCCGCAAGCTCGGACTCGATCCGTGGCCGGCCCGGCTGCTATTCGTGCTGGTATTGCTGCTGATTCCCGGCTCGCAACTGCTGGCGTATCCGATCCTATGGATCCTGATGCCACTGGACGAATCGAGCGCGATGGACGAGCGTAACCATCAGGCTTGGACGCCGGCCGCCTGATCCGATCGGCCAACCTGCTGCCGAGGCAGGACGAGGACCGAAATAATCCGTAAGCGGTGAACGAGTTGAACCTGATCAGAGTTGGACCCGGTCGGCATGCAGGCGCTCGTAGTACGGCCGGCTGCGCTCGGCCGCTTCCAGCGCCGGCCCGTCCAATTCGATCGTGCGCGGCCGGTACGGCTCGAAGCCGGTGGAGGCGAGCACCGCGCTGTACCAGTACGGCGCCCAGATACCGTCGGAATCCCGCGGGCCGGCCGGCCAGTGCAGCATCGCGTCGGTGAACTCGAGGTCGAGGTGGTCGCACAGCCAGCGCAGGTATGCCTCGGGGTCGCGCAGGAAGTCGGCCGCGTCGATCACCGGCGGGGTGCCGTCGAGTTGCTCGTAGAGCTCGGCTTGCTGGATGAGCCCGATGTCGGAGGCCACCACGTCGGCCCGGGATCGGACGTAGGAGGCAACCACCTCGGCCGGATCACGGATCAGCAGGACGTTGGTCAGCCCGCCGATCCAGTCG